>NZ_JBMULM010000002.1:600000-773379 GCF_049537595.1 Fictibacillus nanhaiensis | reverse complement strand
GTGAACTGTTCCCTTAAAATTAGACAGTTTATAAAAAGACCATTTAAGCAGCTATTAGATGACCTCGGAATTGTTCCGGGGTCATTCTGCTTAATGTCCATTGATATCTTTCTGTATTGTAATATTCTATGTATTCCTCTACTTTGTACCTTAATTCAGCGACCGTTTTACATTCGACATCTACTTCGTCTTTAAAGTGCCCAAAGAATGATTCCATAGGGGCGTTATCCAAACAATTCCCTCTCCTTGACATGGATTGTGTAAATCCTAATCCTTTTACTCGTTTTTGAAATTCAGGATGTGTGTAATGGAAACCTTGATCGGAATGAAGAATTGCACCAGGATAAACATTCCCGTCCAAAGAGTCCATTAATTTTTCTAGTGTTCGATAAACAATCCCCATGCTTAGTGATGTTGAAAGAGAGTACGCTAATATCTCTCTGGTTGTACTGTCTTTTACGCAAGATAAATAAACCTTTGAACTGTCCTCCAAATATAAATACGTAATATCTGTGAGTAAAGCCATTCCAGGTCTAGACTGGACAAAGTTTCGATTCAGGATGTTCGGGCACGTTCTATGTTCTTGTGTAGCCTTTGCTAATTTCCTATAAGGATTTTTCCTGCGTATTTTTGTTTCAAGATTAAATTTTGTTTTAATTCTATATATTTTTTTGAGATTCATTTTAACATCATAGATATTTTCTAGACGCATCTTTATTACGCGTCCGCCGAGCTTTTCTTTTTTACTGTCATGAATCTGCTTAATGAGTTGATAATCCTCTTGATCTTTTGTTTCTCGTTCAAGGCGCTTTGGCTCTGCTTTTAGCCAGGCATAATAGCTCTTTCGTTTTACACCAGCTATTTCACAGAGATGGGAGACATGGCGTTTAAGGTTGTGTTTTCGGATCGTTTCATTGATGAGCTGATACTTCTCAGATGTAGTTACTTCTTTTTCGCCTGCCTTTCTAGTTCCTTGAGCTTTTTTAAGAAGTCGATCTCCATTTCAAGGAAAGCATTTCGAGCTTCTGCTTTCTTTAATTTTTCTTCTAAGGTTGGTTCCTTCGAAGAAGGACGTCCTGTACTGCCTTTTCCACGACGCTCCGTGTAAAATCCATCCTCACCATGCGCTTCAAACGAGTACCTCCAGCGTTTTAAACAAGCTTGTGGTTTATCGACTCCAATCATCTCGATATCAAAACCATGATCTATAAAAATTTCCATTGGTAATTTTCCTTGTAAATATTCTTTTACAGCTTGAACCTTAAACTCGGGTTTATAGCTGATAGAACGATCTGAAACATGGCTTACATTTGGATTGTTTTCAAGTTGTTTTCTTTGAAGTTCGTTATAGATAATTTTACTCAATGTGGATTCCCCGTTCTCCCTGTTTGGTTTGATTATAACGGGTTTCTTGTTAAAGAACACAAAAAATCCCGAATAACGGACTTTTTATAAGTGTCCATTATTCGGGATACAGTTCAAAGCAGGACCGGCTTCAATTATTTCACTTCTCTATACAAACCCCAATATCAAGTCACAAAATCAGGCTTACGCTGGGCTAAAGTCGGACTTTTCAGCTCTACGGGCTCTCCTTTTTCAAGACTCAAAAAGGAAGTTGCCTCGTTAAACCAGCTGTCAGGAGCTTTATGTCCCCAAAACGTCTGACGTCTTGGATCGTTAATGTCCCACTTGATCGGTTTAAAGTCTGGATCACTTGTCAAATAATCCCCATTATATAATTCTATTCTGTTTCCATCAGGGTCACGCACGTATAAAAAGAATGCGTTTGATAAGCCGTGACGTCCTGGTCCGCGCTCGATGTTATCTGCATAACCCATGCTCGCCATCACGTCACAGCAATGGATCAAACTCATCGGATCAGATAACCAAAAACCAACGTGATGGAGGCGAGGACCTTCTCCGTTCATAAAAGCAACATCATGAACGGTCGGTTTCCGGTGCAGCCATGCTGCCCATGTTCGATCGTCTTCTGTTGCCGTATATTCTGAAACTCTAAATCCGAGTTCATCTGTATAAAACTGAACTGCCGCTTCCACATCTGGAACCATGCAATTGATATGATCAATACGTTGAACACGTGCACCACGGTAAAGATCATATTTTTGAATGCAGCGCTCAACACTTTCCATCTCCACAAAAAACTCAAGCGGAATGCCTGAAGGGTCTTCCACACATAGTGTTTTCCCTATTCCAACTTTAGAGTCTGCATCTTTCCATAACACTTTAGTTCCTTTACCTTTAAAAAAGGATTCCAGCTCATTCAAGTGGCTGTCTTCCCACACTTTGTAGCTCACGACATGAACACCAGGCTTATCTGCTTTTTTCAACAACAAGCTGTGATGGGAGTGTTCTTCTAGGCCGCGTAATGCCATCCATTCTGAAGTCGCAGCCGTTTCGATAAAACCTAGAGCGTTTACATAAAAATCACGGGAAGCATGGAGGTCGGTGACGTTCATGACAACACGCGCGATTCGTATAATGTTAAAATCCATGACGACTCCTCCTATACACTACTGTAGTTATGACTTTTGGAATTCACGCGCTGCAGAAAATCTTTCACCATCGCTTTATAAGGCTCTTTGTTAAATTGATCATAATAAATGTTCGACATACGCGCCGGATCTCCAAAGAAGTAGTACTCATACAGCGCTTGACGGCCGCCGAACGTACTGATGGAAATGTCCCATGCTAATCGGAACAGTTGGGTACGCTCATAACCATCAATGTTGGCTCCTTGTGTATAACGATGAACAAGTTCACCGATGTCGTCTGCATTAAAATCCGCTTCTGTCGGAATCCCCATCAAACCTGATGCCCCAAGTATCTTTACAATTTCAACAATGCGCTGATACATTTTCGGGTACCAGTTACGAGCTGCGTTCAGCGGTGCAAAGTCTGGTGTCATGTTTCCATACTTATCGATTGAAGCGTTGTGCTCTGCACGGTAAAGGTGAGAACGCATCGTTTCAAGAATCAGCATGACTTCTGATGCTTTCTCTTTAACATGCGGAAACACATCAATGCCGATTGACTCCATCATATTTAAGATGACGCCAAGTACAAATTCAGTTTTTACCGTATTCTTTGCGATTACTTGATGCGCCATATGAACGATTGCATTCGTCTCCACATACGTACGGTTACAAATATCAGAGCTGCCGCTTACGAAAACGCGCTCCCACGGTACAAGTACATTATCAAAAACGACGATTGCATCACTCTCCTCGAATCGAGAGCTAAGCGGATGATCCCACTGACTTCGACCCGTATCAAAGGATTCACGACATAGGAACTTTAAACCTTCTGTATTGTTCGGGATAGCAAATGCCATCGCATAAGGATCATCTTCAGAAGAAGCTTTGTTCAGCGTCGATGGGAACACAACGATCTCATCTGTTACACCACCGAGTGTTGCCAACAATCTTGCTCCTTTTATTACAATACCGTCTTTATTCTTTTCAACAATGCGAGCTGATAAATATGGATCTTTTTGCTCAGACTGCTTTTTCGACCGGTTCGTCTGCGGATGAATGAGCGTATGCGTTAAGCTGATGTCATTTTCTCGGCAATAGTCATAATACTTTCTTGCATTTTCTGCAAACATCGGATCGTTTTGCGCAAAAAAATTACCAGACGTACCAAATGCCATGACGCTCGTATTCAAATAATCAGGCGTACGCCCCATCATTCCGCCTGTGTAGCCCGCCCATTCTGAAATCATCTCACGACGGCGGATGAGATCGTCTACCGTTTTAGGCGCAATAAAGGAAAGACCTACTTTGTCACCCGTCTGTTCAGAGGTATAGAGCATCTTGTCTGCTTTTTCGTGCTGGAGGTCATACAGGTTAGCAATGGACCTTACAATGTTTCGAAATGCCGGATGAGAAGGAACATCATCTACTTTCTCACCATGAATCCAAACGTTATTCTTAGCCTTTGAAATCCCTTGAATATACTGTTCCCCCGTGCGTGCAGGCAAAGAAATCCCTCCTAATGTTTCGCTTCGGTTTGAAGCGACTGTTTTTTCTTTCCGAACTGCTGAATGTGATGATCTGCAAGTGCAACGTGCACGACTTTCATCTCAGTGTAAAACTCAAACGCATAGTGTCCACCTTCACGGCCGATACCTGAATTTTTCGAGCCACCAAACGGAATACGTAGATCACGTACGTTCTGTGAATTTACCCAGAGCATACCGGCTTCAACGGCATTTGCGACGCGAAGACCTTTTTTCATGTCGTTTGTCCACACATAGCCTGCGAGACCGTACTTAATATCATTTGCGTACTCGATCACTTCTTGTTCATCTTTAAACGTCATAACAGATAAAACGGGACCGAATATTTCTTCTTGCGCCACCGTCATGTCATTTTTTACGTTTAATAAAAGGGTCGGAGCTACAAAATTCCCTTTTTTGTGAGATTCAGAGAGTGCTTGGGTGTATACTTCTGCACCTTCGTCTTTTGCAATCTGTAAATATCTATTCACATTTTCATAGTGTTCTGTATGAATTAGAGGACCGACTTCTGTATGTGGATCAGATGGATCACCAACGATAATGTTATCCACCCTCTCCTTTAAACGAGCTACGAACTCATCTTTAATTGATTCTTGAAGAAACAAACGAGAATTCGCTGTACACCTTTCTCCGTTAAAAGAGAAGATGCCCCATACACAAGCGTCTAGCGCACGCTCAAAGTCACAGTCGTCAAATACGATGATCGGTGACTTTCCGCCAAGTTCCATAGAAAAGCGTTTCAATGAAGCAGCACCGTTTCTCATAATCTCCGAACCTGTCTTCGTCTCTCCAGTAAACGAGATGAGCTGCACATCATCATGTGCAACAAGCGATGCACCCGCTGTTTCACCAAAGCCATGAACGACGTTAAAGACGCCTGCTGGTAGTCCAGCTTCATCCACAAGCTCTGCTAGTTTATTAGCAGTTAAAGGCGACCATTCAGCTGGTTTTAGTATGACCGTGTTTCCCGTTGCAAGTGCAGGTGCGATTTTCCATGTTTCAAGCATGAACGGCGCATTCCATGGTGTAATGAGTCCTGCAACACCTACAGGCTTTTGAATCGTATAGTTCATGAACTCATCATCCACATGATAAGCTTCACCAGACATACGGTTCTTTACCATCTCGGCATAAAATCTAAAGTTATCCGCTGCACGTCCTACCATCTTTCGTGTTTGAGCTATAGGAAGTCCCGTATCATAGGATTCTAACAACGCAATCTCTTCTACATCACGATCAATCAGTTCTGCAATCTTATAGATGTATTGAAGACGCTTTTCTTGCTTTATCTTTCCCCAAGGCCCTTGTTTAAAGGCTTTCTTTGCAGCAGATGCAGCTCTATTAATATCTTCGATCGTTCCTTCACTAACCGTATTGATCTTCTCATTTGTAAATGGATTAATGTTTACAAAAAGATCTCCTTTTTGCCCTGATACAAACTGACCATCTATATAGTGGTGAACCAATTCTCTAATTTCCGGTTTCATGGTCCTTCCCTCCAGTTGGAACTTTTTCTGTACGACCATCAACAATCGTATTCTCTAAAGAACCTAAGTAATCTATTTCAAGTCTGACCACATCACCAGGATGCACATGTGATATTCCTTTTGGTGTACCCGTCCAGATCACATCATTTGGTTCAAGTGTCATGAATGAAGAAACAAACTCAATGATCTCAGGGATTGAATACATCAAATCTTTTGTGTTTCCCTGCTGTCTTAACTCACCGTTGACGTATGTGCGAAGTTCAAGGTTTGTCACATCCGGAATGTCAGCAGCATCTACATAATAAGGACCCATCGGACCAAACGTGTCGTGCCCTTTTGCTCGAACCGGCGGTCGGTACCAGTTGTTCACAAAGTCACGTACTGTAACATCATTCGCGATTGTGTAACCGCTTACAAAATCCATCGCCTCTTCAGCTTTTATGTTTCTTCCCTCTTTACCGATGACGACGGCAAGTTCATTTTCATAGTGCATGTATGTTGCACCGTCTGGATAGAACACTTGGCCTTTGTGACCTACTAATGATGAATTTGGCTTTATAAAAAGTACTGGCTCAGCTGGTTTTTCAAGCCCTAGCTCATCTGCATGATCGGCATAATTAAGTGCTAGCCCGATCATTTTATTTGGCGTAAAGGGAGGTAGCCACGTTTTGATCTCGCTCACATTAGCTGATTTCCCTGATGAAAATGTGATTACATCGTCCACTACCGTTCCTTTTTGTTCTCTTCCTTCAAAAATAACGCGAGCATGCTTCATTTATACTTCACTCCCTATTTTTTCTACTAACCCATAATCAGCAAGAACAGCTCTTATCTCTTTTTGCAGAGAATCTGCCGGCAAGTCCATTGGCAACCTTAATGTCGGATTGATCTTACCCATCATACCTAACGCAGCTTTTAGTGGAGCAGGATTCGTATCTTTAAAAAGAACATCATTTAAAGGCATCAAATCATAATGAAGCTTTAATGCTTCTTCTACATTTCCAGAATCCCATGCGTTGTATACTTCTGCCACTTTAGACGGCAATACGTTTGCTGTTGCAGATATATATCCTGCCCCACCGATCGCAAGCATCGGATAGCAAAGCAGTTCTATTCCCGAATACAGCAAAAAGTCACGTCCACAGTTTAAAAGTACACGGTTAATGTGTTCAAAATCTTTATTAGATTCCTTTACTCCGATAATGTTTGGACAGTCTTCATTAAGTCGCGCTAGCGTCTTAACTTCTAAATTTACGGCTGTTCTGCCTGGGATGTTATAAATGATTAATGGGATGTCTACTGAATCTGCGATGAGTTTAAAATGTTTGTAAAGTGCGTGTTGTGAGGGCTTATTGTAGTAAGGGACGATGACCATAGCGGCATCTGCTCCCATTTCTTGAGCTAATTTCGTTAAGTGAAGAGACTCTTGATGATTGGTCGATCCAGTTCCCGGAACGATAGGTACGCGCTTGTTTACAGCTTTGATCGCTGTTTCCATTACAAGCTCGCGTTCTTTTAAAGTCAGCGAAGAAGGTTCTCCTGTCGTTCCGGTAACAGAGATACCATGACTTCCAGACTGGATGTGCCAGTCTATCAAACTTTTAAGTGTTTCAAGATCTAACGATTCATCTTCATTAAAAGGGGTGATGATCGGAGCGATTGATCCTCTTAGAGATTTCTTTACTTCTTCTACCTTCATACTTTCATCTCCTCAAATAGAATTTTATTTGGTATCCTCCAGAAAAGCTTTGAGTGTATTCAATTTATGATTTCTCGTAAATGCCTCTATTATTTTTGGTTCTTCTCTTCTTTCCATCATCTCGATTAGTTGATAGTGTTCAGCAACTGATCGCTTCATTCGAGCAGGTTTCATTGTTGATCCCTGCTGACGAACAGTCCCCAGCCTTTCCCAAGTTGTATGAATCTGTTCTAACAGAAATTGATTGGTGCAATATTTGTAAGTGAGTTTATGAAATTCTTTGTTGTAATTGGAGAAAAGAGAATAATCAAGTTGTTCAAGTGCATCTTCCATAAGCTTCGTATACACTCTTAAACCTTCAAGGTTTTCGTGAGGAAAGTGTATTGATGATTCTGCAGTCGCAAAACCTTCTAATACGGCTAGAACGGATAAAGTTTCTAAATATGCTTGTTCATCAAAGGGGGTGACAATCGCTCCTGAGTAAGGCTTAAACGAGATTAGAGAATCCGCTTCAAGCAACCTGATCGCTTCACGAACGGGAATTGCACTTGTTTGGAGCTCTCTAGCCAGTTGGTCAATAACAAGCTTGTGACCTGGTGGATACCTGCCATCTAAGATACGGGAACGGATGACTTGATAAGCATACTGCTGTTTGTTTGTTTTATGTGTAGTCTTCATATTCCTATGTTAATCTCAAATCATATATGATTTCAAGTTAATTTTCAGAAAAATCATATATTATTGTTAATTTAGTAACAAAGTAATAGACTTTCAAAACCATAAAAATAACTATAGTTAAATAGTCTTGTTACTTGCAGTAAAAGTTTACATATGTAGTAAGAATAAGCTATTCTATACATATAGATTGTGTATAAAGGGGTAAATAGCCCATGAATGTAAAAAACGCCATGGAAATTCTAGTAGAAGAAGCACTAAAGAATTATTGGGGACAACTTCAGCTTCCTTGTAAATGTGAGATTTGTAAAGCTGATGTGTTCGCGATCACACTCAACAATTTACCACCTCGTTATGTATCAAATGAAGATGGCTATGCTTTTGTCAAAGCACAAAACTTTGATGATCAATCCAGAGTCAACATCTTAAACCAGATTGTAAAAGCTACAGGTATTGTAGCAACTCGACCATCACACGATTTAAAACCATCTCCTGCTAGCGAATAGAAGGCAGATGGTTTTTATTTTTGTACGTCTGCATCGCACAAAATTGATCATTAAACCTATAACATTCAGTTGATAATTACATATGTAAAAATATCCTGACTCTTTATTCCTATTTTTCAGAAAAGTTCCTTGCGAGAGCTTTTTTCTTGTGATATATTTGTGACAACCATTCAGTACTGGATTACATCTTAACTTAAGAGTTTGAAAGTGGTTTGGTAATTACAGAGCACAAAAGTGCAAACGTTCTAGGAGGCATTCACATGCAAACAGGTAAAGTAAAATGGTTTAACGCTGAAAAAGGTTTTGGATTCATCGAAGTTGAAGGTGGAGACGACGTATTCGTACACTTCTCTGCAATTCAATCAGAAGGATTTAAATCACTTGACGAAGGTCAAGAAGTAGAATTTGAAATTGTTGACGGAGCTCGCGGACCACAAGCAGCTAACGTAACTAAAAAATAAGTTCAGCCTATATATAAAGACCCGGCAGTTGCTGCCGGGTCTTTTCTATGTAAAATGACAAATGAAGAGGCTCCCTACCCAGGCAGCCTAGTCCTTTAAACCAACTTTCATTTTATACTTTTGAATTTTACCTAATATGTCTTTCTTGTCTTCCTGCGAAAAGATTCCAAGCTTGTGTAGGATTATCGTGTATTGCTGCAACTTAAACAATGAACTCTCTTTATACCACATAACGATCACCTATCTTTCCTTAAGGAAACTTTTTAAACCTTTGTAAATATTATATGCCATCTGCTACATTTATGATAATCATTTGTTCTCCCTTTTCAAGTTGTATCCAAATAAAAAAACGCACCTAAAGGGTACGCTTATTTAAACTATTTGGTTTGAAGAGTAGAAAGCATGGCCCAGATGGCTTGTTCCCATTTATCCGCATTCTTATGTTCAGGCAGGTTCACCGTATATTTAACTTGATCTCCGTTATTTAAGTCTTGGATAACAATATATTTTTTGTAAGAATCTTTTGAAGCAGTAATAAATAACGAAGTCTTTTCAAATGCCTCTCCAGCGACATCTTTTCCATTAACTTCACTTACTTCCCCGATTGCTTCAAGTTCATCCTTTGCCCATTCTTTTAGATCATCAATAGAAGATTCTTCTGACAAAGGCTCTATTCTAACAAATGTCTCAGCAAATTTGGTCGCAAACAATAAATCTTTTCTTGGCTCTTCTGCTGTAAATTCAAAATCTGGCAGTTTATAAAAATGGTATTCAAGTTCACTCTCTGTTAATACCGCGTCCTCTTCAATTGTAACTCCACCCGCTATGTAAGTGAGTTTTTTTGTTGGAGCTGCCTCTGGCGCACTTTCTTCAGTAATTTGCTCAAGTACCCATTGTCCCTCGTTATTCTTCTTGTAGATGATGTTAACTTTTGAACCATCCTTCAAACTTTCGACAACTTCCCTAACTTCGTCTGTTAGTCGAAGAACTAATGTTTCCCCTGCTGCTTCTACCTCGATAGAATTATTGTCAATCATACCAATATACGTTCCTTCTTCTTCAATAGATGACACTTCTTCGTTAACAGGTTCTTCTTTTTCCGCTTCTTTCTTTTCATCTTCAGTTGGAGAAGATTCGTTTGTTTTCGGTGCTAGTTCTTCTTTCGTATTGGTGCTTTTCGGTTCGCTGCTACAAGCGGCAAGCAAAAGTATGATAGCAAATAGCCAAGTCATCTTTTTCATGGTTAATCACCTCGAATTAAAAGTTTAATAACAAAAAAATCCATCTAGTTTTCAGTTCTTATTAAAAAGTGTTCACGATTACAATATGCCTTGTAACAACTAAACAAAATTTGGAAAACAGCTTAAATGCGCATAGAATCCTGACGATATAAAAAACAGTACTTATACATTTTAAAACGGAGATGACGAAATTTGAATCCATCATTTGCCTCAAATTTACAAACGAACAAACTGGTTACCAAAATGCTGTGGGGTATGTATTTTCTCGGTCTAGCAAGTACGTATGCTAGTACAAAAACCGTTAATAGTGTCATGTTTTATGGTATTGCTGGACTCGCAATCCTTTTATCACTCTCGATTTGGACGTACCGAAAGTGGGCTCCCTTCGCTGTTCAATATTTTGTTGTTATCGGCTTAACGATACTGACTGTTATCATGGCAGATTCAAACCCGAAGATTTCTACTTACCTGATGACTTATGTATGCCTGGCAGTCATCACGTTGTATCATAACTACCTTTCAATCTTACTATCGGGTATTAGTGGATTATTATTAACCAATTTCTTCTTTTTTCAATACAAAGAGACGATGTTTGCCGGACAAGACCCAAAGATTATTATCTCATTAAACGTTTTCTTAACTGTTATAACTGCTGCTCTAGTGGCACAAGCAAGAATAGGTCAGCGTATGCATGAAAATATTTTGATCGCAGAAAAACAATCAGAGCAAGATAAGATTAAATTGGAAAATTTGTTGAGTAAAATTAAAGATGCATCAGAAAACCTTCATCACTTTAGTCAGTCTGTAAAGGAAAACGTTACACGAACAGGTGAGATTTCAAGCAACATTACGTACGCTTTTACTGAAGTAGCAAAAGGTGTAGAATCTCAGGCTGTCAGTGTAGGTGGAATGAATCAATCTGTCACAAGCACCAACGACGTAGCAAAAGGTCTTTATCAGCACTCAAATGATATGAGAAAGCTTTCAGAGAAAACAGCGATCGTGACAAAAGCAGGTGAAAATCAAGTAATAGAACTTTCTTTGAAGATGAAAGAAGTAAGTGAGCTCATGCAGCAAACGAACACTCTAATGTACGAATTAAATCAGCAAAGTGAATCAATAGAAGGAATCTTAACGACAATAGAAGAAATTTCTTCTCAAACGAATCTGCTTGCATTGAATGCTGCGATTGAAGCAGCGCGAGCCGGAGATCAAGGTAGAGGGTTTGCTGTTGTGGCGGACGAGGTTCGACGCCTTGCAGAGGATTCTCAACACTCTACAAAGCAGATCGGTACAATCCTTGGAGAAATTCGTAACAAAGCTAAACAAGCCGCTCAATTTGTAGATGGTTCACAAGGGGTTGTCACATCCAGTCTGCAAGCGACAGAGAAAACAGCAGACAACTTCAGTCAAATATTAGAGAATACCGATCAAGTGGCTGCACAATCATCTGAAGTTCAAGAATTAATTAATCAGCTGTATGAATCAACCGAATATATTGTTGGAGAAATTCATTCTGTTTCTGGAATTGCTGAAACATCCAGTGGTTCTGTTGAAGAAGTTCTTGCATCTGTAGAAGAGCAGCATAGATGCGTAGAAGAAGTGGTTGATAGTTTCAACAAGTTCGAAGCGTTAACCTCAGAACTAAATGAACTAGTAAAAGAATAATAATGCTACAATACCTTTTTATGCGTAATGAAAAGGTATTTTTTCTGAGGGAGTCTATAAGATGCATAAACACAGAGGAATCTATTGTATTTGTTTTAACAAATCTGGAGAACTGCTCGTTATCGAAAAGAACGGTGGTCCTTATAAAAATCGATTCGATCTTCCTGGAGGCACGCCAAACGATGGTGAATCAGAATACGAAACGGTTATTCGTGAAGTTCTAGAAGAGACTGGCTATATGGTACTAAAAGGTATGAAACTAGGTGAACGCTGTTATGAACTTCCTTGGAACTATAAGGAATGGACCCGCTCACAACATTCAGCAGTTTTCTTTGATTGCAGGATAGACATTCATTCCCAAGCAGCTATAGCGGATATTCCTGATCAAGATTCTAGCGGAGCAAGGTGGATTCCCATTAAAGATCTAAAGAAGGATTGGTGCTCTCCTCTTGTATGGGAAGCAGCGCAGTATGCTTTGACCAAAAGCATTCCGTCTGAAATGAAAACATATGAAACATGGCGTGTACAAAACATACCACTATATCCAATAGCATAAAAAAACAACCGCACAAAGGCGGCTGTTTCTAGTAACAATAAAAGGAACTGATTTGGCGTGTATCCATACCAAAATAGATCCATCTATTGCCGGTCCAGCGAAATCCTGCAACCGATCTTCTTCCTGCAAAAGTAAGCCATGCCCAGAATCCTGGTCCCCATGTTGGCCAGATATAGACATATTGGTACAAACAAGGTCTGATTGCGCCTGGATCTACAGCATAGACTCCTGGCTGACTTCCTCCGCCGCCCCCACCTTGCAAACTAAAACCTTGCGCTTGGGATGGTGTAAATGATGGAGGTGCTGATGTTGGTGCCATTCCACCGCCACCACCGCCGCCTGGGGGTCCGCCTGGAGGGCCACCTGGTGGGCCAAACCCTTGCCCTCCGCCTTGACCGCCGCCTTGACCCGGAAAAGGTGGAAAACTTCTATTCATGCTCAATACGTTCAACTCCTATAAAATTGTTTTCGGTTCATCTTATTCATATCGTGATGAAACGTATAGACAAGTAACCCGTATTACTATAAAAGGATTGCTTCATGCTGATTTCGGGTATATTACTTGAAACAACTATGATTTTTATAGGAGGATGAATATGGGACGTATAAAAAAAGGTATTAAAGGGATGGCGGTTGCTTTTCTAATCAAACAAGGTAAAAAAAGGTTATTGCCAATCATTAAAAGAAAATTAAAAAGCAGATAATGATAAAGAACTCCTTATTCGTAAGGAGTTCTTTTTGCTTGAATACACATATAGCTTCTAATACTAAATGAGAATCAAACCGCTCAGCGCTTTAAATTTATGAACTCTTCTCTTAAAAAACGCACCTCAAACTCGATAAGGGATTCCCCTGTTTCCTCCTCAAACAAACGATAAAAATTCTTATGTTTATTAAGCAATAAGGATTTAATTTTAGATTGATTCCCGTCCCTTACCAATTGGTCAATGGCATAATAGCTTTGTCTGTATGGACGGTGACTCGATTTTCTCCGATTTTCATATGCCCAATCCTTTACGGAGTGAAGCCTTGTGAAGGGAATGAAGTTTAGAAGTACAAAGATCGGCACCTCTCTTACACTCTGTTTCCCAGCATATTCTGCAATCCCCTCTTCAAACCATCTAGGCAGATGTCTATTATCCAGTTTATTTTCTAACAAATAACTAACAATCCAATGATGTGTATATTCATGTCCGACCAACTCTAGAAATTTATCAGAATTCTCATCCATGTCGTTAGTAACAAGCAGGTGGATGGTTTCTTGAGCAGGTACGTACAATCCTTGCAAGTTTTCATAAGCATGAAACGGCATATGTTGTTGAAAGATTAAAGGGTTTCGATAGAGGATGAGGGTTACAGGAAGGGCGTCATGAACATCAATCCATTCGTTGTGATAAGACTGCATCTTACGGATATGACGAATCGCAGATACTGCTAATTTCTCGTCTTGTGGTTCATAGAAAACCGAAGCGTTCTTCTCATTCATATTTTCTAGCGTTTTTAAAAAGGATACTCTTTCAAAGATTCTATCCTTTTCTACTAACATCGCTTCCAAATAAAATTGATTTTTTACTCTCGGAGATAAAGAGTGTGGCAAAGAGGTTTCGAGCGCGTAATTGCCTACAGATAATAAAGCTGTAGAGAATGCTGTAAGAGTAATAACCATGAGGTTCGGCTGTATCCTTTTCATTACAAGCGTTTCTTTTCTCCCTATTACAAATCTAATGAATCGTATGCTAAATAAGAAAAAGCATACAAGAAGAATGAACACCCCGATCAGTAACCCTTCAATATCTCCTAACAACAAGTACAATCCATAAATACTAATAAGGGAAAAGAAGCTAAGAGAAAAAGTTCTTACAAGGATAATTAGCTTCTTCACAGTTTACACTCCCTTTGTCCAATAATTTTTTAGAAGTCGTACTATTATCGATATGCCCTCCATAAAATGTTAATGAATCTTAGTTTTACAGGAGGCGCTATGACCGGATACATTGTTGAAGGCAAAAGTGATCAACTGAGAGTACAAAGTGTTCATCCTCACGCCCATTTTGTCATTTTAAATGGCATTTCATTTCGGCATAAAGAACGAAGAGCGATTGAAGAAGCATTAATTCTTTGTGATGAAGTTTACGTATTAACTGATCCAGATGAGCCTGGTGACAAGATCGCTTTAAAGATCATGGAAACATATCCTGAGATCAAACGAATTCATATTGATCCGGAGAAAGCTAGAAATGTTAGAGAAAGTCGCTACAAGTATGGTGTAGAATACTGTTCAAACCAATATTTAAAAGAGACACTGCCAGGAATCTAAATCTCATTCATAGACTTCTTTATTGCTGTAACATCACCTTCTTCCAATCATGACTCTTTACAAAGAAACAAAAAAAGACTGCAATTCATGCAGTCTTCATTTCTATTTACTCTCAAAAAATTCAAGTGATTCTTCATCTGGTCCGAAAAAGAAGAAGTATTTTCCGTTTGGAAGCTCTGTGATTTCTTTATCTTTCATAACTACATCTTTTTTCTGCAACAACTCATACTGCTCTTCAATATTCTTTACAGAAAATGCAATGTGATGAACCTTCCCCTCATTCGTAACTTGCCCTGTATAACCAGCGATCAACTCAACAAGCACTTTTCCTTCTACTCCTAAGAATGCTAACTCAACGGGCACGCTTGTATGATCGAAACGATCTAATAGATCTAAACCGAGTACCTCGGTATAAAATTTGATAGAGTTCTCCATGTTAGAAACCATAATTCCAGTATGTTCAATTCCAGTAATCATGCTGATCTTTCCCCTTTCTAAGTTGAAGCAGATTGTTGTTCTAGGAGCGTTTTGCGTATTCCTTCTCCATATTGAAAGAATGGCAAGGACAGTAATGAGATAAGCGTTAGAATGCCAAACACATAAAATCCATGTTCAAAGCCAAACGTACTTAAAAGTAAGCCGCCAATCCATGGCCCTGCACTAAAACCAATCGATCGAAACGACATCGCTCCAAAATATGTGCCTCTCATATGCTCAGGCGCTAAATCATCTAAAAGCACATCACTCATAACGAACACAATAATTTCTCCTACTGTTAAAAACACCATACTGATGACAAGAAAAAGCCAACTCGTTGATAGTCCGAATCCAAGCAATGCAAGACTGAACGCAAAACTTCCGAAACGGAGTGCATTCATCGGCTGAAATCGTCTGACATAGTTCGTGACCGGAAACTGAAGTAACAGAACGGTTATTGCATTTGTAACAACAAGGTATGCAAAAAGCTTAACACCATTCTCGAACTGAGGTGCGTTTCCTATATATTGCGCGAGTGTTGTATCCATTTGTGACTGTGCCATCATAACAATTGTATTTCCGATCAGAAAAAAAGCAAGCACTCTATCTCTTGAAAGTACACCAATGGCAGACTTGATTGAGAACTTCCTCTCTTCCCCACCCTTTAAATCGTTGGAGTACCCTTTTAATGTGAATACAATTAATAACGCATATAGTAGATAAGCGATCGCCGTTATGTAAAAAGCTTGAGTTGAATTAGATGTACCTAGTTGCGTCCCTACAACCGGACCAATTGCAGCACCCACATTGATCGCAAAATATCGAGCATTGAAAACATGCAGCCGGTTTTCTTTTGTCGTTACATCGGCAAGCAAAGCTCTGGAAATGGGTTCAAACCAAGAACGGCACAGTCCGTTTAACATGTTTAACACAAAGAAATGCCATACAAGGTCAGCAACAGCAAATCCAACAAACACGGCACTCCATATGAAGATAGCAACTGTCATCACAGGAAGCCTCCCTATCCGATCAGATAGATAGCCCCCAAAGAAACCACCGAACGTACCCGTTAGAGCACTTACTCCAATTATCAATCCAACCATAGCTGGATCAATCCCTTTTTCGTTGTACAAATAAATGGCTAAGAATGGCATGGTCATAAAAAATGCCGCTCGAGTAAACAATGTTCCAGCAACAATTACGATGACTGCTGGATGCCACTTTTTAAGAAAATCTCTCATCCCCATTCCTTCTCTCTTCTATTCTGTTACTTACTCTATCATTTTTTTAAGGACTAGAAAAAGAATTTTTAAAAATTTTGAAACTTTTCCATTTTTTCTTCGTCTTATATAGGTGTACCCCCCTTTCCCGAAAAAAGCCCTCCCCTAATTTAGGGCTTTTTTCTATTTAAACAATTGCCCTTTAGTCCATCAGCGCGACTTTGTCACAAAGTGATAACGTTTATCAAAAAAATCACATATTCGGCCCTTTTTAATGAGACCTTGCTATATTATAGACATCCCTATCAACAACCCCCTTTTTTCATTGTTAAGAACGAAAGAGAGCGCTAAGAAGATTACCTTCTAAGCGCTCTTTTTTCATTATTTTCACTTTTATTCACATTCGTCGCCATCACAAAATTCAAATTTTGCATCCCTGATTGCCCCTCTTAATGCACGTTCGATATTAGCTTGAGGATGCAGACCCTTCAATACTCTCTCACCAATAATAATAGTTGGGACTGCGGTAATGTTCAGGTCTTCTGTGGCTTCTTTCTGAATTCTCTCTCTTTCTTGCTTAAATTCTCGAGATTCCAATGCTTGTTGAAAGGACTTGCCGTCGAGGCCGATTTCTTCAGCAATGTTTTGAAGTACATCAATCTTTCCAATATCTTTTCCGTTTTGGTAAAAAGATTTAAAAACCAGATTTGCATATTCTCTTTCCTTGTTGTGCCTTTTAGCAAACAATAATCCTTCATGAGCAAAGAAAGTATGAGGTTGAGGAGATACTTCTGGCAGTATCATATCAACACCCAATTTCTTTGATAAAGGCTGAACAGACTCTTGCCAAGATCTTTGTAAATAATCTTCTTCAGGGCGTAATGTTTTCTGTGGAAATGGTCTGAGTTCGTATGGCATCCACTCAATCTCAACATCTTTATTTTCGGTCGCTTTTAATAATGGCGTTTCTGCTAAGTAACAATATGGACAAACAAAATCAGAATATACTTTTATTTGGATGGTCATGTTTAGTATCCCCTTTATTACAACTTCAGTTCTATCTTTTATTGTTTCACTTGTGACGCTTATGATATTTCCAGCTCAATCCCTGTTCAAGCAATAAGACTTATACAATACCGGCAAAACTCGGATTTCTTTAAAATACAGTAATGGTATTTGTTTCAGAATTTCCAGTATTTCAAAATGATTAATGAAAACAACCTCTGTTCACCTTTTGTATTACATGATATATTTAGAAAGGCTTTATCGCCTACATACCATATATTGATATTTAAAAACTTATGAATACATATGTTCTAAACAAGACGCATCACCGGCCAAAGTGCCAATGAAGCACCATTTTAGGAGGATATACCGTGATTTTAATGGCAGGTATGATCGGTACAGGTAAGTCTACATATGCTGAATTCTTGAGCGAGCAGCTAGGAAGCTCTATCTTTTATGAAAGTGTCGTTGACAATCCTATTTTACCCGATTATTACAAAAACCCGAAGCGATGGGCTTTCCCGCTTCAAATTTATTTCTTAAACACACGTTTTAAGACGATTCGTGAAGCTCGTACAAGTCCAGACAATGTTCTGGATCGAAGTCTTTACGAAGATTTAATCTTTGCAGAACTAAACTTTGATTCAGGAAACATGACACAGCTTGAATTTGACACATATAAAGACTTGCTTGAAACGATGATGAACGAAATCGACAAAACCCCAAAGTCACGTCCTGATTTGCTTATCTATTTGGATAGTGATTTTGAGACAGCATTGAGTAGAATTCAACAAAGAGGTCGCTCGTATGAGCAAGTAGAAGAGAACCCTGAACTACTGGCATACTACAAAACCCTTCATGCTAAATATAAAGATTGGATTATGGCATACGATAAAACCCCTGTATTGATCATTGAAAGTGATCAATATAACATATTTAGTAAAGAAGATCAGGATAAAATTCTTACACTTGTAACGAATGAACTGACACGTCTTGAATCATTAAAGCAACCTTCATTTCTTATGCATGAAAGCCGCTAAAACCACAAACACTACTAGGACAAACAAGGTTTAAGGAGTGAACATATTGTTTACAATGTTCTTTATTTTGTTATCTGTCCTTGTAGCCGCTATAGGTCTCTGGTGGACGATGAAAATCGCAAAAAAACAAAAAGTGTATACTGAAGATGAGGTAAACCCTGCTGTCTCGAGACATACGGCATTGTTGAATCCCGTTTTTATCGCACTAGCCGGTTTTACAATCGTAATTGGCCTCATCATCTACATTGCTTATTTTATTTATTAATAACGTAAAGACCAAAAGACATCTAGTCTTTTGGTCTTTTTTCTAAATCTTGAGGTTTCTCTGGATTCCAAAAACTCATACTTTCGATAAAACGCCTTGTTTCCTCTTGACCTAGGTCATGAATCATCTGATAGGCTTCTCTTAGTTTCTCATCATATCTGTCATTATCTGAGTCGTTTGAATAAGGGACATATGGTAAGTGCGATCTTACAAAAGTATCATTTGCTGTACTGTCTAATTCACTGAACTTCCTTTCAAGATGCCTTACATCTTCATCAGAAGCAGATATTTCAAACTGAAACGTTGAAACCGTTTTAATCGGAAGAATCTCACCGGTTTCCACATTAATGTAATACGGTCTTTTTTCCATTCTTCACGTCCTCCTTTTTCTTTATTTTCCTCAGCTCATACGTTTTTATGTAGTCACCACCATTTTTTCTTCTTAAAATAGCTCATGATTACAACGGGCAAAACGAAACAAAGAGTTAAAACGTAAAAATACCCATAGTGCCATTTTAGTTCAGGTATGTATTCAAAATTCATGCCATAAAGTCCTGCGATAAATGTAAGGGGAATGAAAACAGCACTAACGAGCGTCAACGTTTTCATAATTCGATTCATGTGATCAGACTTTAAAGACATTTGCAGATCTAAAATTCCTTTTAAATTTTCCTTAAAACTGTCAAAAGCAGTTGTTACTCTTGAGAAGGAAGATAGCAAATCTTTAAAATAAAAGCCTGATTCTTCATTTGCGTATTCGAAGTCATCATGACCCATTTTCTGTATGATGCTCTCTTCTGCTTCAACATATTGTCTAAGCTTGTGTAAGCGAGTCTTCCAACGATACACGTCCCGTCCGATCTCACGTTTTTGTGGATCGATAAACACACTCTTTTCGAGCTCTAAAAACTCATCTGAAAGTTGATCAACAACCTCTAGATAGGAATTAACGATATCCTTCATCAGATAGTACAACATATAGCTAACATGTTTCATGTGTTCTGGATTGTTCGTGAAATCTTTAACTAGCTGCTCCCTAAAGGAAATTTCGTGTTCACTCATAACAATCAAATACTTTTCGCCGATTAAAAGGTTAATCCTAATCGGTTCATAATTTTCAGTTCCCAGATAAAACGTTGAAACAACAGCATGATTGCTATAAACATTAAGTTGCGGATGTTCAGAAAAATTCATAAAAGCATTCTTAGCTAAAGGATGAAGCTCAATCTGCTCTAATATTTCGTCTTGATTCATTTCTTTAAGAGATTGATAAAACATCCAGATGGTTTCGTTCTCTTTTGGCATGTCAAAGTGTTCAATTCGTTCGGTTTGATTTGTAGCCTCTTTATACATTAACATCTCATGAACTCCTGGCCATTTTTTCTCTATCTTTCCCATAAATTCAGATTCACATGACAAAAAAAATAACCCTTCTTGTTTAAAGGGTCACTGTACTGATACTTTTTACTTTTTTCACAACTACTCTGTCTCCTTGTGCAGGTGGATGAGAAGTTAAAAGAAACTCAACAGGCAAACTCGATTCGTTTCGAACTTGATGGGTTGTCCCTGCAGGAATGTCTAATCCTTGATGCGCGCTAAGGATGATCTCTTCACCATCTTTTTCGATCAACAGTTCTCCGTTTAATACAAAGAAAAATTGATGGGAAAACACATGATAATGTCTCACCTCAGCTGTTTGAGGAGGCATTCTTTCTTGTATGATGCTTAGATTCTCTTGCTTCAGAAGGTGCCAGCCATCACATGCATCTCCCCATTGATAATGTTCTGCATTTAATGTACTTTTCTTTGCCATACACCCTCCAATTATTTATTCAAAACGTCCTCCAGGTTTATCTTCATCCTTTGTGCACTAGGTGGACAAGTTAAGTTATACTGAAAGACTTTTTGGTTAATGGTCTCTACGGTCTTTTTGATGTTGAATTCTACGGTATACGTTTTTATCTCTTCTTTTAGTACGTCTATCTCTTGACCAAGTTTCACCCAACTCGGGAGAATGTTATTATCTTTCATTACTTTATGAAGACGCTTCTCTGGATTATAAGTAAGATCTTCATCTAGATTAAGAGGCTTACCTAAGCCTTCTAAATCATCAAATGCACCTTCTTTACGGGCACGGTTAACGATGGCTGTAATGTGATCTTCATAAAACCAAGCATTCGTTTGCTCGTCTTTCATTAAGATTTCACGTTGCTTCAGTTCCTCTTCGAGCGATGGTTTTTTGTTCATTACAAAAACCTCCAGGAATAATTTATTCTATACTTATACATTATGTTTATTATTCCTATTCCCTTGGAAAACTTATGGCAGATTTATTGCAAAATTGTGTACAAATTAAGAACGCCGTTCCTCCGGGTCAACTTCATCCAAGTTCAATTATAGGTAAAAACTGGAGTTAACTAAAGAAGAAAAAAGGAAGCGACTACTCGCTCCCTCTTGTTTACACGATTATTTTTTTAAGAAGTACTTCTCAAGATCATCTAACATCAAGTTAGCAGCTTTTACTCCACCAGCTGTATTCCAGATTGCATCACTTACTTTGTATGCTTTGTCAGCTTTTACAACTTCAAGGTTCTTCCAAAGCGGATTACCTGTCCATTCTTTTTCCGTAGCAGTTGCTTTTCCGTCACCTTCTTCATAAGTGAAGTAGAACAGAATATCACCATTCATATCAGGAATACGTTCTTGTGTAACTTCTTCCATAAAATCATCCTTGTTTTGATCACCAGGACGAGCAAATCCAATTTGATCAAGAATCACACCTGAGAAAGAATCTTTGTGATAGATACGAGATGTTCCTGGCAAGAAACGAACGACTGAAACTTCTGTTTCTAATTGATCTGCTGCCTCTTTCTTCATATCTTCAATACGCTTGTCGAATGCAGCTAGAACTTCTTTTCCTTTTTCTTCTTTATCTAAAGCTTTTGCGTATAATTTAAAGTTGATCTTCCAATCACCACGAAGCTCTTCTGCGAAAACAGTTGGCGCAATTTTATTTAGTTCGTCATATTGCTTTTCTTGACGCTGCTTGTTTCCAATGATTAAGTCTGGCTTTAAAGCTGCGATCTTCTCAACGTTTACAGTACTCTCATCACCTACGACCTCAACGCCATCCATGTCACTCTTGATATGGTCATACCAAGGATCACCTAACCAAGATTTAACAGCTCCTACCGGTTTTACGCCAAGAGCAAGTACGGCTTCAGTACCTTCGTTTGTTAAGACAACTACTCGCTTGTTTTCCTTAACCTCTGTTGTACCCATCGCATGTTCTACTTTATAGGAAGCAGAAGAACCTTCTGACTTTTCTTCTTTTTCTTTATCTTTTCCTCCACATGCTGCTAGTGCAAGCATTAACGTTAACACAGCTGCGAATGCAAGCCATTTATATGTAATTTTCTTCATTCGATTTTCTCTCCCCTTTTTATAATCTAAATGATAATGAGAATCAATTACAATTCGTATCATAAACTGATATGAATACGTTGTCAAGAACTAAATGATAATGATTTTCAAAGTCATTGACAGATACACACTTTACTTTTAAACTGATAAATGAGAATAACTTTCATTATAAAAAGAGGCTCTAATGAACGGTATATTATACGGAAATAAAATTAAAGCAGTTGGACTTATACTAGGCGTAATGATTGCGCTAATCATTATGGTGCAGAGTGTGGTACTCGGTTATACGAATACTTCACTTAAACAAGCCATTGAGGCGTATACTGCTTTTAACGGCTCGAACGAACATTTGATCATCCAACTTTCTCGGGTTCCGCGTTCACTTGTTGGTATGGCTGTTGGAATCTCGTTGGGGATTGCCGGAGTCCTCATGCAAGCGCTCACTCGTAATCCGATAGCTTCTCCAGATATCTTTGGTGTGAATGCTGGAGCCGGATTCTTTATTGTTTTTGGTGTTACATTCCTTGGGATCTCATCTATACAGCAATTTATGTGGATCGGTTTTTTAGGAGCTGCAGTTGCTGCAGGATTGGCTTATGCATTAGGTTCCGCCGGACAAGGTGGACTTACACCCGTCAAACTAACATTGGCAGGAGCTGTTATGGCTGCTCTTTTTGCATCCCTGACGCAAGGTATGCTCGTCACTAATGAAAAAGCACTAGATGAGGTCCTATTCTGGCTTGCCGGTTCAGTTGAAGGAAGAAAACTTTCTATGCTAGCAGCTGTCTTACCTGCGCTTATTATCGCTTGGGTCATATCCATCTTATTATCAAGGCAGTTAAACGCCTTTGCGCTTGGTGAAGATGTTGCCATCAGTTTAGGTCAAAAAACAGTAGTGTTTAAACTAGCGGCAGCTCTTATGGTTATCATACTAGCTGGAGGATCGGTTGCGATAGCTGGACCTATCAGTTTCATAGGGATCGTTGTTCCTCACTTTGCTAGATATTTTGTAGGAAATGATCACCGCTGGATCGTGCCATACTCTGCCATCATCGGTGGTATAATGCTCGTCGTTGCAGACATAGGAGCGCGTTATATCATCATGCCTGAAGAAGCACCTGTTGGGGTTGTAACAGCTCTGATTGGTACACCCTTCTTCATATATATTGTTCGAAAAGGAATATTTCAAAAATGAGAAAGTACTGGGTCTTACAGCGTAAATCATTTTCTTTTTTAGTTGATAAAAAAACGACTGTTAGCATATTTGCTCTCACTCTTGCTGCAGTAGTTGCTATGTTAATTAGTATCGGTGTCGGTGATATGTATATCGGACCGTGGGATGTATTTCAAGCATTAATAGGAACAGGAATTGATATAAACCAGCTCATCATACTTGAGTTTAGACTTCCAAGGGTACTGGTCGCTTTTATTGCAGGAGCCTCGCTTGCTCTTTCTGGTGCCATCTTGCAAGGTATTATCCGCAATCCACTAGCCTCTCCAGATATGATCGGAATAACTGGTGGAGCCGGTTTTGCAGCTGTCGCTTTTTTAACGATGTTCAGTGATGATTCTAACAACCTATTATTAAGCATCAATTATTTACCATTGTTCGCTTTCGGTGGCGCGACGATTGTTGCTTTCTTGATTTATATATTAGCTTGGAAAGACGGCGTAACACCAATACGTCTTATATTAATCGGAATCGGACTCATGGCTTTATTACAGGCTCTAACCACGCTCATGATGCTCATCGGTCCGATCTATAGAGCGAGTCAAGCCACAATATGGCTTACCGGAACGGTGTACGGTACATCCTGGAACGAAGTAAAAGCATTGCTCCCTTGGTTTGTAGGAATGTTACCTATCTTAGTCCTTCTTGTACGCCGATTGAACGTTCAAGGATTTGGTGATGATCTTACAAAAGGAGCAGGAATCTCCGTCCATCGTGAACGATTCTTACTTTTAATGGTCTGCACGGCTTTAGCCGGTTCAGCAGTCGCATTCGCAGGAGCGATGGGGTTTGTTGGACTTATCGGACCACATATCGCTAGAAGAATTACAGGCTCGTCGTTCGGTGGCTTGCTCCCAGCTTCGGCTTTGATCGGTGGCATCATGGTCGTTTTGGCAGACCTTGCTGGACGGACCTTGTTCTCACCTTTAGAAGTACCTGCCGGTGTTTTTACAGCGGCGATCGGTGCTCCCTACTTTATCTATCTATTATTTAAAAACCAATAACAGGAGTGGATGACAGATGGCTGTACTAACAACCTCTAACCTAACTTTAGCTTATGGAAAAGAACCGATTATCGACGAGTTGAACCTGCAGATTCCAAAAGGTAAAATCACCGTCTTGATCGGAAGCAATGGTTGTGGAAAATCCACTCTGTTACGCTCTATGGCAAGACTCTTAACTCCTAAAGGAGGCCATGTTCTGCTAAATGGTAAAGATGTAGCGAAACGGTCTACAAAACAAGTAGCAAAAGAACTGGCAATCCTGCCGCAAGGACCAATTGCTCCAGAAGGGTTAACTGTTCTACAACTTGTTAAGCAAGGCCGCTTTCCTTATCAATCATGGCTTCAACAATGGTCACAAGAAGACGAAAAAGCCGTAATGAACGCGCTTCGTGCGACAAATCTTATTCCTTATATGGAAACGCCTGTTGATTCCCTCTCAGGCGGTCAGCGTCAGCGTGCTTGGATCGCTATGACACTCGCTCAAGGAACAGAGACGATTCTATTGGATGAACCTACTACGTACTTAGACATGACACATCAAATTGAGATTCTCGATCTGCTATTTGAGTTAAATGAAAAAGAAAAGCGAACAATAGTTATGGTGCTTCATGATTTGAATCTTGCTTGCCGTTATGCTCATCATATTGTTGCGATTCAAGATAAAACCGTCTACGCAGAAGGTCCACCCGAAGAAATTATGAACGAACAATTAGTTGAAGATGTATTCCAGATGTCGAGCACCGTGATTCCTGATCCAGTTTTCGGCACACCAATGTGTATTCCATATGGAAAGGGGCGAGTCGTTCGACATGTCAATACTCCTCAGTACGCCTAAGTCAAACGGTTGGACAGCAGAAGAAAAAAATCATATCAGTTCGAACTATCGCTTCTCTTTTCAAGCACCATATGAGAATGAAGTTGTCGTTTCTGCCGAACAGCTGTTGAACGCTGCGCATCTGCTTCAGTTTTTGGATCAAACAGGACCGCGTATTGGTTCGAACAAACGCCCTGTAACGGCGTCTCTATTCTTCAAACGCTATGCGTTTTGCAGTTTAACTTCCTGTTTATATGGAATGACCATTCTTAATAAGTCATTCGATATGAACATAAAAAACGTATATCTTATTGATCACAACTCCGACAGCATGTGGCTTCCATCATTCACACTGAAAGATGCATCTGCTCGCATCGCAGACGAAAACAGAGCAGATTGGCGCTCATCTGTCATTGAAACACTTTTTAAAGAAAACATGTCTGTCATGTTGAATCATATTGCAAGCACTGCACGCATCTCAAAAGCAACTCTTTGGGAGAACGCTTGGATTTACATACGCTGGGTATATGAAACGTGGTTAACGGAAGAGCATTCAGCAGAAGTTAAGCAAAGAATCCAAGAAGATTATGCGTTCTTTATGGAAGCACCTGCTTTTCATTTTGGGTTAACAAAAAACCCGTTCCATCGTTTCACAGCTCCGATCGGCTGCGGGCCTACTAAGACCCGTAAGACATGCTGCCTTTATTACAAAACAGATAACGGGACTTGCTGTTCTACATGTCCAAAGCGATAAAATCGAGGTTTTCATTCCTCGATTTTTTGTTTTTTCTTGATTGATTTCGGGTAATTTAGTATAGATAGATTGATTGGAGGCGATTGTATTGATGTGGTTATGGATTTTCTTAGCAGTATGCGCAGCTGCTGCTCTATTTATTTTGATTCCAGGAATTAAAGCGATGAAAGAATCAATGGGTACCGTTCAACAAATGAAGAGCACAGGTGACAGCATTACCGCTCGGATGAATGATGTGAAAACACAGCAGCAACTTCTTCAAGAAAAGAAAGATTACTTAAGATATGACATTTACCAAAAGAAAAATAGTTTTTCAGCTGTTAAAGATGGGTTCACAGATTTAAAAGATACCTTTAAGAAAATAAAAAGCTAAAGGAATAAGATAATCATGCGGATTACAACTTTTGTAATGGCTGCGATCGAACAACCTGCAGATGAAACATTGAGTGAATTGACCGAAGAGGAATTGCCACCTTATAAAGATATTCCTACAGAACAACTGCCTTTTGTGGAGTTGCTGAAGCGAAATAATTGGACTCCGTTACACGTTCATTATGATAAAGCATTGTGTCATGTCATAGTTGAAGTTGAGGACATAGATTCCGTTTCATTAGAATTTCAATCCAGACTAGCACATGCTGATGGAGATGACGATCCACAAGTTGCACACTCTCTTCATTACATAGAATCAAAGCTGAACGGTAAACGCACCCGATTTATTTCAGGTTGGGAATCTCATTCTTTTGCAACGATTACGGAAAGTGATGAATTTGCTAAAACTATTCTTCTTCCTACGTCTTCTTGGCTCTATCTTTTGTATTTTGAACATTTTCTACATCACAAAGGGTCGGTTCCATCAGACCAGATGATGCCAAGATTATTAGGTAACCTGTGGGCTTCTACAGGAAATGAAGTTCCTTACAATAAGGAGCTTGTACAGATCAGAAAGTTATAATTAAAGCCTCTAGCAATTAGCTAGAGGCCCATTATTTATTTTACGACAAGTTTTGATACCATATCCGCATGACCGTTTCCACAAGGAACGCTGCATCGAAGAGTATATTCACCAGGCTTTAAATTTACAACATCAGAAGAACCACCTGTAACGTTCACGTCTTCTCCCTCAATCATGACCGCGTGGTTACCATCAACGTTTTCAAGTTTAAGAGCTACGTCTTTATTTGCTGGAATTTCATACTCTTTTTTATCAAATTTAAAATTACTAGCTTCAATTGTGATCGTTTCTTCCGCATTCTCTGTGCTTTTTTCTTTGTCTTTACTTCCACCGCAAGCTGCTAATATTCCAATAGCAAGAACTGCGATCGCTAGAAGCCATAAAGATTTTTTTAGCATGGAAAATCCCTCCTAGAGTCTTTCTACTTTCATTATAACCCCATTTTATAACAAGTAGTATGGAGATACTGTGACAGATATCATACCCGAAAAAAAAATAGTCCGTTAGTTTCCGGACTATTTTTCTAACTTTTTATATTCTTCATGAATCTGTTTAGACGTTTGATCGATCTCTTCTCCCCAATGGTCGTTCACCTTAGTCACGATAACCTTTCCTTTCTTATCGATCAGTGCGTAACCACGCTTAGCTACACTGTCCCCTTTCATATCAAGGTGATCAATGAGCTTAAATTCGGGATCTGATAAGAACGGAAATCCAGGTTTCATCTCTTGATGAAGGACAGACAAACGCTCAACCGTATCAGAGCTTACCGCATAAATATTTACATCCATATCTTTAAATTCACCAATATTTTTATTCAGCTGAACCAGCTGCTTTTGGCAGAGTCCTCAGCCAGCTGTTGTAAATAAAAAAATGAGTGATGGTTTGTCAGATGGAAAAACAACCACAGGTTCACCGTTTTGGTTCTCTAGCTTTGCTTCTTTTAATTTTGAATCATTTCCACATCCAGCAGCTACAAGCATAAGAATGATAGCTACGCAAATACTGAATTTTTTATGTATCTTTTTCATGCCAATCTCCTTTTGAAAAAATTTAAAACAATTAAGTATGGTAGTCTATAAACACTACGCTCTATCTTTTATTATAATGGTAAATGGTAGAGCATATACAATAAAACTTAAAATGAAGGATGTTTACATGTTTAAAACTAAATGGCTAGTGTCTATATTTAGTGTTGTACTCTTTATATCTGGGTGTAGCTATCTAGACTCTGAAGATGAAAAAAGAATACCTGTAAAGGTTGAAAAGGTTGTTGATGGAGATACGATTAAAGTTCGAGTTGATGGGAAACTTGAGACTGTTCGCTTTCTGCTGGTCGATACACCGGAAAGCGTTCACCCTTCCAAACCTGTCCAGCCATTTAGCAAAGAAGCTAGTACATACACAAAAAGTATGCTTAAAGATGCTAATGTTGAGTTAGAACTTGGAATAGGAGAAAGAGATAAATACGGTCGTCTTCTCGCTTATGTGTATGCAGATGGGCAAAGCGTACAAGAAGATCTGCTAAAGAACGGATTAGCACGTGTCGCTTATGTGTTTGAACCGAATACAAAATATGTCGATCAATACGACCGTATTCAAAAGCAAGCCCAAAAAGAAGGTGTAGGTATTTGGAGCGTAGAGAACTATGTTCAAGAAGAAGGTTATATATCTGATGAAGAAGAACAACCTGAGAATGCAACAAACCAAGAATGCACGATAAAAGGCAATATTAACTCTTCTGGAGATAAGATTTATCACCTGGAAAGTGGACGATATTATAAAATTACAAAACCAGAAAAATGGTTTTGCACAGAAAAAGAAGCCGTTGATTCAGGTTTCAGAAAATCTAAACAATAACAATAAGAAAACCGCTAGTGACTATTATTGAAGTCACTAGCGGTTTTCTATGTTAACAACAATCTTCCTGTCCGAGCATTACAAGACCTGATCCATATTTAGAATCTTCAAAGTCTAGTTTTAATGTGGTAGTCTGTTCTTTGATCCTTGGGTCAAAAGCCACTCGAATTCCGTTGATTTCTTCAATAATGTCTGAGTTTTCAGGCTCATCCAGAGCCAGACCAAGCTTAGGACCGCCTCAGCCCATACCTGAAAAGTAAACTCTTATTCCATTGGCGTTGTTCATTTCAAGCACTTCTTCTATATATTTCTTTGCGCTTAATGTTATTTCCATAACCATCACCTCTTACAAGAAGTATAACGCAGATGTGTGGTCATCGTCTAAAAAAGGGCTTTATTCATTGAGAATATACATAAGCTTTGGCAGGTGGCACACAACCATCATGTCCACCTATAATGGACATAATTAGAGAAAGTGTAATTGTCTAGGGACTGTCCCCCCCTCGCAGTTGTTTCAGCACTTGCTCGATATCTTCAGGTGAGAATCCACAGATTTCCATCGCTTCAGAGACTTTCGTTGCTATATTTTCTTTCCCTTGGTGCGCTTTAATGCGCAGTAGCAACTCATTAACTTTAGCTGCATCATATGTTTCATGATAACTCTTAATAAATGTGTCCATCTCCATTAACTCCTTTCGTTTTATTTGCGGTAGCCATATATATGTTCTGTACATCCCTCGTTAGAATTTGTCTATTTAATTATTTATCTAAGAATATAAAAAAGCCTGATACATAATACCAGGCTTTCACAGATAGATTCGAATGGATAAGTATTTACTATTTCTTCTTCACTTTATATAGAATGAACAAAAAGATGACAACTACTGCTATTATCATAATACCGCGTGTGTAAGGAGCTGCGATTGTTTTAATATCTTCCCAGTTGGAGCCAAGACGGCTACCCAATTCAATAAAGAAAATCGACCACGGAATAACAGCTAAGGTTGTAAACAATGTAAACTTAGCAAATGACATTTTTGCGATCCCTGCTGGAATGCTGATCGCATGTCTTACAACCGGGATAAATCGTGCAAAAAAGATGACGCCTGTTCCATATTTATTGAACCATCTCTCCGATAAGTCGATCTGTTTTTTAGAGATTAGTACATACTTTCCATATTTCTCAAGAAACGGACGGCCACCGTAATAGCCCATCCAATACAAGAAAAGCTGTGCTAGTGTTCCTCCGATCGTACCGGCAATCACACTCAACGTGAAGTTCAAGTGTCCCTGAGACACCATATATCCTCCATAAGATAAAACCAGCTCACTCGGGATCACTTCAACCATTAAACCAAGCGCGATCCCTAAGTGTCCTAAACTCATAATCCATTCTAATAGAGAAATCACTAAATCTTTCATTATGTCTCCTTTAGTCTTTTCATTGGCTTTTTACGTATTCGATGCTGATCGATGAAAGTAGTTGACTTCCGCTCCCGGTTGCTCGCTTTCCATGGGGCGAACGGTGAGCCTCCTGCCGCTACGCGCCATTAGGAGTCTCCACCTGTCTAGTTGCAGTGGCTAGCCCCTCGAGGTCAAAAGATGAAAGGTCCAAGAAGGCAAAGTGCACCTTCATAGCCCATTCATCTTTTGCTGGTCGGGGCTGAACGAGCCACTTTCACTTTTCGAACTGACCGCTCGTCCCATAGGAGTCGGCAACCTTCCGCTTCAGTCAACTTGCATAAGAAGTGCACAAGATGCTCAAAATACAATGACCTTTTAGGAAACAGCCATGTGAAAATCTTTTCATTTAATTCCAATAACAAAGCCAGTCCAAGCTGCTACTAATCCTAATATATATGTAAGAAACAAATATGTTAGACCTCTTTTAGCATGGTTCTTTACTAGAGTAACAGCTTCAAATTGCAAGGTGGAGAACGTGGTTAGAGCTCCCAAGAACCCAGTCGCATAGAGTGAACTCAATAAATCGTCTCCCTCTTCTGACACGTACCACCCTAAAAGAAACGATCCCACGATGTTAACAGCTAACGTACCCCATGGAAAATCCCTGTTAATCCTTTGACTAACTAAGAAACGAATAACTGCCCCCAATGCTCCACCTGCAGCTACTGCTATCGTTTGTCCTATCATTGTTCTGCACCTGCTTTACTGCGTGTAATCGTACCCAACTTCATTCCAAAGTATATCGCGAGAACACCTGTAATTGCACTAGCTGCAAAATACAAGAATGCGGTCCTATAAAGCTGTTCGTCGATCAATAACACAATTTCTGTATTAAATGTCGAAAATGTAGTAAAAGAACCGATCACACCTGTTTGCAGGGCCAGAATGAGATTGTTGTTCTTTATTTTTTTTACACCATAGATAACAAACCAGCCTAGAATGAAACTGCCGATTATATTAACAAAAAAAGTAGCAAAGGGAAAAGATGTCTCCGGGTTAAAAAGCATCAGCCCACACCAGAAACGCAGCAATGCCCCTACGATTCCACCCAATGCCACCGCAAGTATCTTCACTTAAAATAATCCTCCTGTATGTACAAAAAGATTAAGACATTCAGCCTTAATCTTTCGTAACTTCTTTATTCCAGATTAAATTTGCACAATACTTGATGATGTCCCGTCTTCTAATAATTCCTATAAAATGGCCGTCATCATCTGTAACAGGTATAAAATTTTGGTCGGTAGACAAAGTAATAAGATCTTCCATGTTAGAGTTGATGGAAACAGAAATATTGTTTATACGCTGAGGTACATTTACTAACTTTGTCTTTAACACTTCATCATACCCTTTGTCAAAGGCTTCTCTAAGTTTCCATAGAAGATCGCCTTCTGTTAACGTTCCTATGTAACGGCCTTCTTCTGAGACAAGAGGCACAGAGGTGTACTTGTGGTAGGATAACTTTTCAAGTGCCTGTCTCATCGTTGCTTCTGGGTTCAAATACTTCACTTCATCTTTAGGCAACAAATAAAAAGCAATATTCATTTTAGTACGCGCTCTCCTTTTTAAGCCTGATTCACGCTTATTTAAACGCTTAGATAAAAAACACCTTCTTTATTATACCAAAAAGGACTTCTATCTGCTTTATAAATCACTACCCTTTAGAGATTCATCTTAGACGATATATTTCATATCTACTGAAAAAACGTTAAATGTAACAAATAACATTTTACAAATCGTAATCATTACGTTTATAATAAGTAAGGATTGTTTGAAAGGAGAGAAAGATAAATGCGAATAATAAGCTTACTAAGCATAACGATATTGCTGATTCTATCAGCAGCATGCGGTAATAATAGCACATCTGGTAAAAAAGACGGTACATTGCAGATCTACACGACCATGTATCCTTTAGAATATTTCACTGAAAGAATTGGAGGCAAACATGTAGACGTATCTTCTATTATACCTCCTGGTGCTGATGCACACACGTATGAACCTTCTACCAAAAAGATGGTTGAAATGACTGAAGGTGATGCTTTCGTTTATAACAAACTCCAGTCTGATGAATTCTCATCTTCTGTTGCAGATACATTAAAAGAAGAAAAAATGCCGATTATTGACGGTGCTAAAGGAATATCCTACCACGAATCTGCAGAGCATGAAGGTGAAGATCATGCTGCTGAAGAAGAACATGCTCATGAAGATGAACACGCTCAAGAGGAAGAGGAACATCACGATCACGGTTCACTAGATCCTCATATTTGGCTTGACCCTGTTCTCGCACAGCAGATTGCAGATAACATTTATAACGGACTTGTAAAATTAAACCCTGATGCGAAAGATGACTTTAAAAAGAACCATGAAGCACTCATAGCCGATTTAAAAGAATTAGATTCTTCGTTTAAAACAAAAGTTGAAAACGCACCAAAGAACTCGTTCATCGTTTCTCATGCCGCATATGGCTATTGGGCAGAACGTTACGGACTAGAACAGATTGCGATCAGCGGTCTCTCACCATCACATGAGCCAAGTCAGCATCAGATCGAGAAGATTATTGAAAACGCAAAAAAAGAAAAGACTAGCTATATTTTATTTGAAGAGAACGTGAATAATAAAGTAGCTGCCATGATTAAAAAAGAAGTCGGTGCAGAAACTTTAACCCTTCATAACTTAGAGACTTTAACAAAAGACGACATTAAAAAAGACCGAGATTATCTATCCATCATGAACCAAAACATTGATACACTTTCAAAAGCATTACAATAAGCAAAAACGCCTAGGAAAAAAATTTCCCAGGCGTTTTTTTTTTATATCGCGTCAAGCATCTTAAACTGAGAGACGACTAAGTGATAATAAATGCCTTCTGCACGCATAAGCTCCGCATGACTTCCTTGCTCCATTATCTCACCGTGATCAAGAACAACGATATTATCTGCTTCTCTGATCGTAGAAAGACGATGTGCTATGATAATCGCTGTTCTTCCATTTAACAGCGTCTTTAGGGCTTGTTGAATCTTTTGTTCAGATTCGGTATCGATACTTGCGGTCGCTTCATCAAGAATCAAAATATCCGGATCTGCAAGCAGTGCTCTTGCGAAAGAAAGAAGCTGTCTTTCACCGACCGATAAAACATTTCCTCTTTCCTCTACTTCTGTTTCATAGCCATTAGACAGTCTCTCAATGAATGCATGTGCTCCGACTGCTTTTGCTGCACTTTTAACATCTTCGTCGGAAGCACCAGGTCTTCCAAAGCGTATATTCTCTTTGATCGTTCCTGAAAAGATAAAAGTATCTTGAAGAACGACACTCACTTTTTCACGAAGACTCGCTAGATTGACGTCTTTTAAATCTTTTCCGTCAATCTGTACCGTACCCGCTGTCGGATCATAAAATCGGCTGACTAAGTTCGCGATCGTCGTCTTACCTGACCCGGTATGGCCGACCAGTGCGACAGTCTGCCCACCTTGAATCGTTAGATCGATACCTTTTAAAGCTTTTCGATCAGCATTATAGGAGAATTCAACATCCTTGAACTGAATTTCGCCTTTAATTTTTGTAAACGAATAAGCATTTTCTTTTTCGTGAACATTCGGTTTTTCATCTAAAAATTCAAAGATCCTTTCAGATGATGCCATCCCTACTAGAAGCTGATTGTAAACTTGACCCAGTCGAGAGATCGGCTCCCAAAACATACCTAGATAAAAAGCAAACGTAACAAACACCCCTATTTCAAGTGCTCCACCTTGTATCAAGTAAGAACCAAACCACAATAGAATGACTGTTCCAATGGCATTCGACATTTCAACAAACGGTCTGAACAATGCGTTCTGTTGAGTCGCGGTTTTCCAGCTATCATACGTTTCATTGTTCACACCATTAAAGAAGTCCATGTTTTCTTTTTCCTGCGTGTACGATTTAGTCACTCGTATCCCTTGAATGCTTTCATTTAGATGTGAGTTAAGTTTAGCTTGTTTAATACGTACCACTTGCCACGAGCGCCTGATCTTTTTTCTAAGACTTGTTGAGATGAAGAACATCAGCGGCAAGATCACCATGATCGCTAGTGTTAGCTCTGGGCTGTAGATGAACATAATGACGATGATACCAAACAGGAGGATGATATCCATCAATACGTTGATAACACCGTTCGTAAACAAATCTTGTAACGAGTTTACGTCGTTAATGATGCGAACAAGAATAGAGCCCGCAGATCGCTGATCGAAAAAGCGATGTGACAGACGCTGTATATGCTTGAACAGATGCTGACGTATGTCGTAGATCACATATTGTCCGAGATAATTCATCCATTTGATCCGTAAAGTATTAGCCCCCCAAGATAAGAGATAGAGGCCAGCAATCGCAACGATTAATGTAATGAGAAGGTTCGTATCTTTGTTCTTAATCGCATGATCAAACGTCAGAACACCTATAAAAATTGGAACTACAAGTCTTACTGCAGTCGATACCATCATGGCGATAATCGCTTTTGGCAACAAGTTCTTGCTATAAGGCTTCATGTATTGAAACAATCGAATAATCTGACCCCAGTTGAACGGCTTATCGATTACTTGCTCTGAAGAATATTTAAACCTTGGTGACTTCTTCGTCTGTGAACTCTTCTGCATCTTCCCTACACCCCCTGACCGTTCATTTGAAACACTTTATCTTTGTCTTGATATTGAATATCATAAATTTTGCCGTACGCTCCAGAATCTTCATGTATCAGTTCTTCATGTGTACCACGTTCGATCACTTTCCCATTCGAGAGAACAAGTATCTCATCAGCATGTTTTAAAGATGAGATACGGTGCGCAATAATAAATGTCGTTCGGTCACTCATCACTTCTTTTAATGCCTTCTGAATTCTAAATTCTGTTTCCATATCAACAGCACTGGTGGCATCGTCAAGTATTAAGATCGTTGGATCGATAAGAATCGCTCTAGCTATTGAGATCCTTTGCTTTTGACCACCAGATAGCCCAAGTCCTCTTTCTCCTAATATCGTGTCATAACCATCAGGAAGCTCCATGATAAAGTCATGAGCTTGAGCCCGTTTAGCTGCATCGATAATATCATCCATTTCTGCATACGGGTTTCCGTATGAGATGTTATCTTTTATCGTTGACGAAAACAAAAAAGATTCCTGAAGCACGGTACCAATATTTTTCCGAATCGTTCGTAACGAGTAGTCTTCAAGTGGTTTACCGTCTATTACAATCTTTCCTGATTCAGGATTGTAAAACCTGGAAAGCAATTGTGTGATGGATGTTTTTCCAGAACCCGTTGCACCGATCAATCCAATCGTCTGACCAGGTTTTGCTGTAAAGGAAATATCTTTGAGCGCTTCTTTTTTCTCATTTTTATATCGATGTGTGACATTTTCGAACTTCACTTCTCCACGAAAGCGCACCGTTTCAAGCTCACGATCTTTTCCTTCCATCTCAAGAGGTTCGTCTAACACTTCCAACAGACGTTCTCCTGATGCTTTTGATTGAGAGAAAGTATTCATGATAAACCCTAGGTTCATGATGGGTCCCATGATGTACCAAACAAGACTAAAAAAGGCGACAAGCTCTCCTGCTGTCAGGTTTCCTTGAATAACAAGATAACCACCATAAGCAAGCAATAAAACGACCGATAGATTTCCGATCAATTCCATAACGGGGAAGTACTTAGCCCATATATGAGACGTGTTTAAATATTGAGATTTATAATCTTCATTAGACGTATCGAACTTATTAATCTCGAAATCTTCTCGTGATAGCGATTTAACCGTATTAATTCCGCTAATATTTTCCTGAACCTTCGTATTGAGATTCGCCATAGATTTACGAATCCCACGGAAAGCAGGATGAACTTCTTTATCAAACTTGTAAACAACGATTGCGAGGAATGGCATCATACACAGTGTGATGAGTGCTAACGGAACGGAGTAGAAGAACATGACGGAGAGACTGAAACCAATGATCAATACAAAATTGATAAGCTGTGAGAATCCAAAAGAAAGAAAAAAACGAAACCCTTCAACATCTGCGGTTAATCTCGACATTAAATCTCCAGTTTTTGCATTGTCATAATAATCAAATGGCAGAAACTGCAGCTTTTCGTATAGGGATTCACGAAGTTCATAAACAGACCGAATACCGAAAAGGTCTCCATAAAACTGATGAGTGTATGTAGCTGCACCTTTTATTATCATCAACAAAATAAATCCTATCGCAACATATGGTACTGTTGAATATTCTCCCTTAATTATGACTTCATCGATGGTATATTGTAAGACCATCGGATAAACGACAGTGATTCCAGACACTAGAATCAATGTCAAGATCGACCAGTAAAAGTATTTTTTATATGGCCAATAAAAATCTTTTAATCTTTTAAATGTATCCAATCCCATCACCTTCCCCCTTCTAAAAATGAAAAGACAATATACATCATATAACAGAATAGTTAGAAAAAACTATCTATTTGCTCATAATCTTTACTAAAAACAAAATAAATAGTTCACTTTATTACCTTTCCTATAGTACGAAAAAAAGCCCCGATATATTCGAGGCTTTTCCTTTAACGCTTTCTTCTGAACGCGAAGAAGGACACGATAGCGATCACAATTACCAAACCAATCGTTAACGGAGCAAAATAAGTGGGGTTATTAGGTTTGTCGTTTTTTTCTTGGTCGTTCAATGCTTTTTCACCATCGTCTTCTTTTTCTTGTGTACCTTCATCTGAAGTTCCTTGTTCAGGTGCTTCTTCTTGTGTAGGACGATCAACAGAAAACGAATAGTTCCCTTCGATCACATGACTATCGGCACCAATGATCTTATAAGCTACCGTGTAGTTTCCATTTTCGAGTGGATTGGTAATCGCGCCAGTCATTTGATCATCTTCTATGCTGATCTGAAGAGGAATCTCTTTGTCTCCATTTTTTAACGTCATCGTACTTAATGATTCAATCTTCGTAGAAAAGGTTAACACCACTGCTTCAAGATCTGTTGTTACTTTCTCTCCTTCGGCTGGAGAAGAAGTTTCAAGTTCAGAATGAGCAGATGCTGATAAAGGCAGTTGGAATACGATCGTAAATAATAATAAGAACGGTATAAGTATCTTTTTCATTAAGCTGACTCCCTGTCACGTATTTTCTTTCTACTTTCATTAAAACAAAGAATATATGTTCTTCACAAGTATCCAGTCTTTACAAATCGTTGACACTTTCATGGTCAAACATACATTTAAAGCCTATTTTAATGGAATCTGGGCCCCTGCCCACTTCAATTATGAAAACAGGCATAGGATATATGGAATTAACAATTGCAAGAATTAAAGGAGGAAAAATCGATGGGTTATTCTTATGGCAATTCTTTCGCATTGGTAGTAGTGTTATTTATTCTATTGATTATTGTTGGGGCAGCTTGCTTCTGCTAATAATGAATAGTGTGAAGGGAGAAAGCCGGCTTAGGCCGGTTTTTTTCTTTTTGTACATACGTTTTAAAAAAAGTCTGTTTTCGTATCATTGTTGCGTCCCGTAAGTAGTTGATTTCCGCTCCAGTTGCTTCGCTTTCCGCGGGGCAGGCGGTGAGCCACATTCGAGCGTTTCACTTTTAAGTGTCTCACCTGCCAGCCTGTCCCGCAGGAGTCTCGCAACATACGCTCCAATCAACTGTCATAGAAGTAAATAAAATGAGTAAAAAGCAATAATCTTTTAGGAAAAGAAAGAACTCAGCATCATTCTGCTGAGTCCTCTTCGCTGTCTTTTTCTAAATTACCGGTTACTGCTGCTGCATTCTCACCGTATTCTTCTTTTAAGTTCCAATACGCTTCTAATGCACGTTGGCCGATGTATTTATTAATCTTTTGGTTACCGTTCTGTGGTGTACCTTCTGGAACCACTACGGCGAAAGCAATCTCAGGATTCTCAAATGGTGCGTAACCTACAAGCGTAAGATTATGCTTTTCCACAATGTTCCCTGTACGTGGGTGTCTGATAATACGTTGAGCAGTCCCTGTTTTCCCTGCTGGATTATGGTATTTTGTCGGGTCATCAAAATAGCCTTTAGCAGTTCCCCTAGATCCATGCATAACTTGCCAGAATCCATCTTGAACGCGTTCAATGTATTTTTGTTCAACATCAATCTTGTTTAAAATCTCTGGCTCAAAGCGTTTTAAGAGTTTACCATGACTTTCTTCATCTGTGGCTGGTTCTCTAATCTCACGAACGAGATGGGGCTTAACACGATATCCATCGTTCGCAATGGTAGATACATATTGAACAAGTTGCATTGTTGTATATGTATCAAACTGTCCGATACCTAAGTCATAGAGAGTAGCTGATTCTCCCTCAGGGGGTTTTCCTTCATATCCAACAGCTTCGTTCGGAAAGTCAATTCCTGTTTTTACACCTAAACCGTATTGATTAAAGGAATAACGAGCTTTAGCATACGTCTGTGTCCAATGTTCTGGGCCAATCATACGGTCCATGATGTTAAACATATAGACGTTGGAAGACATCATTAAAGCCTGTAAGTCTGTTATTGGGCCCATTGTTTTCCAAGAAGATTTATTCATTCCATCTTTTGTGAAAGGTTTATCTTCAATAACTTCTCCCATATGAACTAGTCCCTGTTGCAGACCCGTTAAAACAGTTGCTCCTTTAACGGTTGAACCCATTTCATAGGCATCAAATAAGGCTCCATAGGAATCATTACGAAATTCTCCATCTTCGTATTTCTTCCCTGCGATTCCTTTTATTTCACCAGTCTTAGGGTTCATCATAACGATGTAAGCTGAGTCTAGAAGATCATTTCCTCCTAGTGGCTTAGCTCGTAATATTTCTTCCTCAAGAATCTTTTCTAAATGGTATTGTAGCTCCATGTCCAAAGTTAAAACGATGTCTTTTCCACGTTGTCCTGGTATCGTTTTAGGTTCTCCGATCGTTGCTCCTGTTTTTGGATTTGTCAGGTATACGGATTTTTCTTTAGTTCCTCTTAGAACATTTTCGTATTGATCTTCAAGACCACTGATTCCCACTTGATCACTTCGATCATATCCCATGCTCATAAAGTAATCTGTTTTTGATTTTGGAATCTGTTTAACTTGTCCAAAAATGGTAGAACCACCGTACGGATAGATTCTTTTCGAATCTGCCATAATATCTACCCCTGGAAGGTCACCAAGATTCTCAGAGATCACGGAAACTTCCTCGTTGTTCAAGTTGGTTTTGATTCGTTGTGCTGAATAGGCATAACCTGTATCCATTGCGCGTTTGTAAGCCAAAATTTTAATATCTTTATCAGTTAGACTATTAATTTCTTCTTCTGTAATCTTATTGACGAGTGCGATGTATTGATCTTTGTCACTTAATTTCTTTTCCTTCTTGCTAAGACGCTCGTCAATCATTTCTGTCACATCTTGTTTCGCGATGAAATAGTCCTTTTTATCGCGTTCTGTGATCTTTTTGATCTGATCTTCTGTAACCCCAAGGCGATCAGCTAGCCATTCTGCAATCCGCATCGTGTCTTTTGCTTTTGTATCTACTGTTTTCGTATATGTTAAAGAAAAGAAAGGTTCATTCCCTACGACCTCACGGAAGTTGCTGTCTAACAGCTTTCCTCGTGGCGCTTCTTTCCTTGCGATAACTTCTTCAACTGCTTCAGACTCTAGTCGTTTTTCCTCTCCATTAACGATCTGGAGAACACCTAGCCTTAAAATAAGGACTGAGAAAAGAAAAAAGACGACCAAAAACAAGACATTTAAACGAAAGGGTACTTGCGATTTTTTCCTCTTTTTTTCCGGATCCGCTTTCGTTACCATCATTCCGCTCCTTTTGGAAATATTCCCGTTAATTTTACAATTATATTACAAAACATCTATCTATAGATTACTAGAAGTTGACCACTATTCCAAGTCATTCGTTAAAAAAAACCTTATCTTTTTTTGATAAGGTTTTCGTAGATTTATTGAACAGCTGCAGCTAATGATTTGGTTGGAACAGGACGGCCAAAATAGTAGCCTTGAGCAAGCTCTACTCCGCATTTTAGAGCGATGTCTGCTTCTTCTTTTCTCTCAATTCCTTCTGCAAGTACGACAGCACCTATTTCTTTTGCAACATCAACGATTTTTTGTATCATATTTTCTTTAGTTGCGTCTTCATCACAGAAAGAAATGATTTTACGGTCAATCTTTACATAATCTGGTTTCAGCTCTTTTAATACAGAAAGTGTTGAATGGCCAGCACCCAAGTCATCTAATGCTACTTTCATTCCTCGCTCTTGGTATGCTTGAAGGATGCTTTTCAAATGATTGATGTCTGCGATTTCTTCTGTCTCCACCACTTCAAAGACGAGATCATTAGGATCTACTCCTGCCTCTGCTGCTGCTTTAAATGTTGTAGCTAGACAATGAGTTGGGTCATAGATCGATGATGGAAGGAAATTAATGAATCGCTTCACCCCTGGTGAAACAGTCCCTGCGCTGTTTCGAATAGAAGTCATCCTGGCATTTCCATCCAACAGCGCCTGAAGACCTGCTCGTTCAGCAAACTGAAAAAGTTCATAGGGTTTAAATTCAAATTTCTCCGTTGATGGACGAAGTAAAAACTCATATCCATAAATTTCTTCAGATTGCAACGAAACGATAGGCTGAGAATGCGTTGTGAAGAGCTGTTGTTGAATAATGTCATACAAATCGATATGCGTCACTCTTTCGTTAAAGTGTTGAAAAGAGAGCCAAGGTGTGAAAGCACTCATTTCTTCCATTGAAGAAGTGACTGAACAATAATACGATTCCACAGCAAGTTTGTTAAATGTTTCAAGTGATTTCTTCATAAATTCTTTTAATTCAATAAGATTGATGTATCTTGCTGATGCAACATTACCAGTAAGAATAACTTCCAATCCGTTCTCGTTAAATAATTTTATTAAACTTTGCACTAGAACAGGATGATCGGTACGGATATGAAAAAAACCACTTTCCGGAAAATCTCCTGTTGGCCGACACTGTGAGCATGACATATAAATAACCTCCAAAAAAAGAATTGCAAACTTTTGTAAAATTTGCTATTTTATAATTCTGCGCTAAAAAATGAAAACTTCATAAAGGGGGACTTATGGTTTATTGGATTCTTTTACAAAAGAGCTTTTTGCGTAACATGCAATACAAGGTGGCACATCTGATCAACAATGCAGCAAGCGCAATCTTCGGATTTGTTTTCATCGCTATTTGGGTCGGTGTACTGCAAGGAAAAGAGAATGAAAGTCCCTATAGTGTCTTAGATATGACCTACTACATAGCAGCTGTTCAATGTATCCTCTGGTTATCCGGATTCTTAACGGCAGGACTTAACATTCAAAACGGAGTACGAAACGGTGCAATTTCTTTAGAACTAGCTAGACCAACAAACTTTTTTCTCTATGTTACCTCTCAAGAAGCTGGACGATTATTGTATAATTTGTTCTTTCGCTCTCTTCCTATCGGACTGGTTTTTTTCTTTACAGTAGGCTTTTATATACCTCAACATATACCGTCTTACTTTTTCTTATGTATATCTATTCTGTTTGCCATGATCATCTCAATAAACCTTCACTACCTAGTGGGAATAAGTGCTTGTTGGACAACGGAGATCAACTGGGCACATTTTGTGAATTTCACATTATTGGTGGGACTAGGTGGGCAACTCGTACCTATTGATCTACTTCCAGCTCCTCTGTCTTCTATCACACCCTATTTACCTTTTGCCGGAGCCATCTATTATCCTGTCATGATATTTCTTGAGAAAGTTTCAAGTGAAGTCATTCTTATCCAGCTGGTTTGGGTCGTGGTGTTAACAAGTTTCAATCTATGGCTAACCGAGAAGGCGCGCCATAAGTTAGAAATTCAAGGAGGATAAGTCATGAACCTTTATCTGAAACTATTATCAGGAAGTTTACGATCGCGTATGCAGTATAAGATGAACTTTCTTGTATCCTCCTTATCATACGGCTTAATCATGGCAGTGGACTTTGTTCTGCTCGCAGCCATTCTGCAGCGTTTTGACGATGTAAAGGGCTGGAATCTTTATGAAGTTGGCTTGCTCTATGGAATCTCATCTGTTGCTATTACTCTGTACAGAGTATTTTGTGTAGAGGTACATAAATTTGAACGATACATGGTCGAAGGTGAATTCGATAGTCTTCTCATCCGACCTGTCTCTCCGTTATCATTACTTTTAACAAAGAACTTAGACCTATCCCGAATAGGAGGAACGATACAAGGCATCTTAATCCTTGTTATTTCTATTATCGGTTTAAAACTTAATAACGTTGAATTATTTCTTTTGTTAATTTATTTACCGGTCACGATTATTTCTGGCGTACTTATTTGTTTTTCGCTAGGGTTGATCACAGCTACCATTGCCTTTTGGACACAGAGGATCAAAGATTTTCAAACCTTTACACTTTATGCTCCTTTTAATGCAGCCAACTATCCGATGAACATCTATCCGGGGTGGCTAAAAATAATTTTTTTCACAGTCATCCCCGTAGGATTTATGAATTATACACCTGTTCTGTTTCTATTAAATAAAGGTGGTGACCTTTGGAACCTAGCATTACCACCACTCGTTTCAATCGTTTTTCTTTTTATAGCGTTACGATTTTGGAAGTTTGGAATCCGCCATTACCATAGTACAGGAAGTTGAGGAGGGCTAAATATGATTCAAGCTCAGCAATTAAATAAACACTTTAAGATCTATGAAACAAAGAAAGGCTTTATCGGTTCGTTCGCTTCCCTTCTTTCTACAAAGCATCATGTGGTAAGAGCTGTGGATGATATTTCTTTTTCTGTTGAAGAGGGTGAGTTCGTTGGTTATATCGGCCCGAACGGAGCTGGAAAATCCACTACGATTAAAATGTTATCAGGCATTCTTCATCCAACTAGCGGTGAAATCAAAGTGGGCGGATTAAGCCCGCAGAAAAAAAGAAAAGAAGTTGCAAAAAAAATCGGCATTGTATTCGGACAACGTACACAACTATGGTGGGATCTTCCGTTACGTGATTCTTTTGATATTTTAAAAGAAATGTATAAAGTACCTGACGAAAAATATCGCCAGTTTTTAAAGCTTTATGATGATATGCTTCAGATCGGAAGGTTTATGGACACCCCTGTTCGAAAACTTTCTCTAGGACAACGGATGCGCGGAGATCTGGCTGCAGCCATGATTCATGATCCTGACATCCTTTTCTTAGATGAACCTACGATCGGATTAGATGTGAATGCAAAAACGAGTATACGAGCCTTCTTAAAGGAACTGAACCAAAACGAAAAGAAAACTATCCTGCTAACCACACATGATATGGATGATATCGAAATGTTATGCAGCCGAGTGATCGTGATCAATCACGGACAAATTGTCTTAGATGGAACGCTCGCAGATTTACGTAAGAATATTGGATTGCCAAGCGTTATGGAGATTCAGTATCGTTTAAAACCAAACACGGCTGACATTCAATTAGAAGGAATTGAAAGGATGACGTGGGAAGACGAAAAGTTAATTATAGATTATGATCGTTCTCTTCTCTCTTCACCTCTATTACTTCAAAAAGTCACACAATGGGGCGAACCGGTCGATATTCAGATGAAAGAACCGGATATTGAACAAGTGATTCAAAAGATATACTAAATGAAAAAAGCTTGCGATAGAGGTCTGTTACGTGACTTCTATCGCAAGCTTCCTTTTTTGAAAGAATTTTTATTCAGCGAGCCAATTTCTTAAGTTATCTAGTTGGTTCAGGGCATCTACTCTTCCTTGTTCGTATAAAACTCCGAGTCGTTTAGGGTCGCGTTCTATTCTTTTTACTATCATCTTCTCCATAGGACGAAGTACGAATAAATTTCCGCTTTTCTCTTCTTTCTCTATAAATTCAAGCGTCTCGTTATACTTGATGTAGCGTCCGCGTAAACTTTCGTCGAGACCTGTGTATTCAGGATAGAATCTTTTCGTTACCCACGTCATTTTAGGCTTTTTCTTGCGATACCCCGCGTTTTGAGTTAGGACAACAACTCCTTTTTGGACGCCATCTTTCAAAGCTTTATGAACAGGTATAGGATCTGCAATCCCGCCATCCATCATCTGACCTCCTGCAAGCTCGACTACTGGTGCGATAAAAGGAATGGAAGATGATGCACGTAGAACATTTGAGATCTCCATCTCTTCGTAATCTTCTTTATTTAAATAAACGGGGTGGCCGGTTCTAACGTCTGTTACAACGACTACAAATCGTTCTTTCGATTGTTTAAATGCAACATAATCGAAGGGAACTAATCGGTTCGGAAGTTCATCAAATATAAAGTCCATACCGAACAAACCCTTCTTCTTAAACAACCAATTCTTATATGAAATATATTCAGGATGAGAGCTATATTCTAGATTCACCGTTCGATTTCTTCCATGCTGCCGTGATAGGTATGATACAGCATTACAAGCACCAGCAGATGCACCGATCACATACGGAAAATAAAGGTCATTCTCCATAAAAACATCGAGTACCCCTGCCGTATAAACACCGCGCATTCCGCCACCTTCAAGAATAAGTCCAGAGTTCTCCAAATTTGGCACCACCTATTGTTAACTACATTTATTATTTATGTTTTTAATTATATGAATAAACGGCGTCTTAAATCCAGTAAAGTGATTAAAAAGATAGAAAAAAGCTTCGTGAATTTCATTGTTATGTCTTGACTATCTTTTCATTGATTTCCTAGTATTTTAAAAAAGCAGCATCTCTCAGAATTTCTTCCCTAGAGATGCCGCTGCTATTGTTTATTGAAAATATTGAGCCAAGCCTGCTGTAATACCAGTTGCAGCTTTTGTTTGAAAGGAATTACTCTTTATCGTCACCTCATCGAACGGATTGGATAAAAAGCCAAGCTCTACTAGAACCGCTGGTTGCTTGTTCTCACGCAGAACGTGAAAGTTTCCATACCTTACATTACCACCTTTTAACCCTGTATCAGCTTGAATCAATCCCGTGTTTACGGAGTTTGCCAATTTCAAATCCTTCTGTCCGTAGTAAAAGGTTAAGAGTCCTGAAGCACTTTTATCGGAAGCTGAATTATAATGCAAACTTACGAACGCATCAGCAAAGTGATAATGACTGATCTCCACTCGTTTATTAAGAGAGATGTACGTATTATCACTTCGAGTTAAGATTACTTTTGCACCTGCATTACTAAGCTGTGTGGCTAATAATCTCGCACTCATCAACGTCATTGCCGCTTCTTGTGTACCCGATGATCTACCAGAAGCACCTGGATCATTTCCGCCATGCCCTGGATCCACTACGATTCTTTTTCCCTTTAATCCCCCTAATGTTGGTTTAGAAGTTGAAGGACTGTTAGGAGAAGGTGACTGTTGTAACGCAACGAGCCATCCAGCTACCCAAGCCCCTTTACCGTTTGGCAGCTTAATTTGTACCCAGTCGTTCTTCGATTGAAGATATGCGAATTCATCCCCTTGATTTGCATGACCTACTATTAAATAGGCGGTAGAAGGACCTTGCCTAACATTTACGCCATCTGACATGATGACAACTTTTTTGGCTATTGAAGAAGGTGGAGCAACAGGAGGTTTCGTTGCAGGCTTAGGATTTGTTACAACTGAAGACCCTCCTGTTTGTATGGATATGTATTGACTAGATACCCAACCCTTTTTTCCATCCGAAGTTTGAATGTAAACCCAACTTCCTGACTCTGACAAAATTTGTACACCGGTATTAAATTTCAGTGAACCAATGATCGGTGAAGATAAATTTCCAGCAGATCGAAAGTTCAAATACGTTGCTGTAACTCTTCCCCACTTTCCGCTATTTACAGGTTTAGTTGCAGAAGGCTTAGGATTTGTCGGAGTTGTAGCTGTTTGGTTCAAAAGATAAGCACTGCTTACCCATCCCTTAATAGATTCATATGTTATTGAAGACCAATTACCTTCTTCTTTAACGATTGTAACGATGCTCCCATTCTTGAGAGAACCTACTGATCTGTACTGTGTTCCTGCACCATTTCGGACGTTTAGGGAAGTTGCTGTTACTTTTGCAGTTTTCTTCGTTTTGGTTTCCTTTTGCGACGGTGTAGAGGAACTCGTTGTACCATTCGTTACTATGTATACTGAACTAACCCAAGCGTTTCTATCATTAAAAGATATGTTAGCCCAACCTTTTTCGATCTTGAATACAGTAACGATTGATCCCTTTTTTAATGACCCAATCTGTTTAGATGATGAGGAAGGTTCAGTGCGTACATTTAAGCTTGTTGCGTTCACTGTAGCGGTCTTGGTTGCTGCCGAGGCAGTACTAAGTGGAAAGCCCGCGATTAAAAGGACAACGATCAAAAAGAAGGACATCACCTTAACGTTCAATCTCACACGTTTCAACTCCTATTAAAATTATCTTTACTAGCTGTACGTGTTATATCGTCATTTAAGAGGCATCCTTGACCCTTTATACTGTGTTTTAAGAACAAAAAAACACCCTAGCTGTGATCACTAGAGTGTTACTTATTAAATCAATCCAAAATGCTTCAGTCCATGATAGATGCCATCTTCATCAACTGATTTTGTTACAAAGTCAGCGGCGTCTTTTGCTTCTTTTAAACCATTGCCCATAGCGATTCCTGTTCCTGCTGCTGTAAGCATCTCGATATCATTTAACGCATCACCAAAGGCGTATACGTTTTCGGGCTTCATGTTCATCTCGTTCATGAATGCCTGAATTCCTTTTGCTTTTGAGCCACCCGTCGGCAAAATGTCTAATGCATCTTCATGCCAGCGTATAAAATCGAACGTGCCTTTGTATCCATCTCGATAAACATGTTCGTGCTGTTCCTGGCAGAATAATAAAACTTGATAAACTTCATTTTCCTTATAGAATCCTGGGTGGAAAACGGGATAACTCGGCATGAGATTAAACGTACAGTTCTTAATGATCTCATGATTATCAGCATTACTTGTTGCTCTTTCATGATCAAGATAGACAAGAGGGTGACCTGCCTTTTCTGCTTCTTCTTCAATTTTAAGAATCGCTTCTCTAGATAACGGCGTCTTGTGAATCACTTCATCTTTAAAAACAACATAAGATCCGTTAAAACTCACAAACGAATCAACCTCTAATTCCTCACGAATCGGTTCAAACATGAACGGGCCACGTCCAGTAGCGATTGCTACATGTACGCCGTTCTTTTTCAACTGAAGTATACTCTCTTTCGTGCTGTCAGGAATTATTTTCTCATCATTTACTAGCGTTCCATCTATATCAAAAAATACTATTTTGTCATTCATATGCATCGTCTCCTGTTGAAATGTTTCTCCCTACAATAGTGGTACGATTCTGTATAAATGTCAAATCATGCGTTTGTGTTACTTCCTTACGGATTGATTTACTTGAATCAATCCTTTTTCAGGCATTGATAATAAGAATACTGTCAAAATAATGAGCATGCCACCAGCTGTTTGGTAACTTCCAAACGCCGTACCAAGCCAAATGACCGATACTAGTGTCGCCACTAAAGGTTCAGCGCTTCCAAGTAAACTCGTTTCTGTAGAGCTGATATACTTTAAAGAGTCTAAGTAAAGATAAAATGGCAATAAGGTACCAAAAATCACTACAAATGATAGCATCCCAACTAATGAGAAAGACCAATCGATCTCATTTGCTTGCCACGGCTGAGTAAAAATGGAAACAGCAGAGCCACCAAGCAACATAGCCCAACCTACGATCACAACAGAAGGATATTGCTTCAGCAGCCTTACAGGATAAACAGTATACACCGCAACAGATATTCCTGACAGAACTCCCCAAAAAACAGCTTTTTCAGAAACGGTTATCTCTTGTAAACTCCCGTTCGTTAATAACAAAAATGTTCCTGATAGAGCCATTAGAACTGCGATCCATTCTTTTCGTTTTGGCCATTTCAAAAATTTTAACGCAAAGTAAACCGTAATAAAGACCGGGCCTAAAAATTGAAGCAATGTTGCTGTTGGAGCATTTCCCGCTTCTATACTCAAAAAGAACGTGAGCTGTGCTCCAAGCATGCCCGTTAAAGAAAATACGATCATATCCAATCTATCTTTTTTATTTCTCCACACTTCAAATATGTTGTGATGAAAAGAAATAAGAAATAACAGCAACGCTCCAGCCATCACCATGCGGACAGATACTAACCATGTGGCAGTCATTGCTGAATGTGAAAAGATCCATTCTGCTGCATTTCCTGAGAAGCCCCATAGTGAAGCTCCTGCTAATGCAAGTCCTATACCTTTCCACCGGAAAGTTTCATTTTGATTCTCCATCATACACCCACTTCCCAATTACAATGTTCTTTAAAAAGATTCACCGTTTTACTCCATGCTTTATCAATTCCTTATAAACGTGCATCCTTCATTCATTATAGAACGAATCAGTTAAAATCAAATACATTTTCTTTATTCTAATGTCTACAAAATTAGTTTGCTATGTAGGAATCAGCTAGAATTCAAAAACTAGTCTAGTTTCAGCAAAAGTCCTAACAACAGAAAGCACTGAGCGATAGAAACCGCTCAGTGCTTATCTAGAAAATAAAAATAGGGGGATGATGTATCATACGAAGTTTAAGGATTTTGGTGTCGGTTAAGGCAAAAATATGCGAATACCTATTCCATTCATTACCCTAAAAAAAACTTTTTCCATATGTGCATAAATTTGTAAAATATATACAAACTAGTAGTACAAGGAGGTGATACATATGGCACGTAACAATAACTCTAACGAATTAGTAGTAGCTGGAGCACAAGCAGCTTTGGATCAAATGAAGTATGAAATCGCTTCTGAGTTTGGTGTTCAACTAGGACCAGACACAACATCCCGTGCGAATGGATCTGTTGGTGGTGAAATCACTAAACGTCTTGTTCAAATGGCAGAACAACAACTAGGTGGCGGATACCGTCGCTAATCTAGAATCTCTTAAGAAAAAGTCATCCACTATTATGCGGATGACTTTTATTTATTCATCTAACTTTATCCAGTTTCACTTGAATCAATACAGGATCATGATCACTTGCTCGACCGTGTTCCTCCATAAACTGTGAATTGATATGAACGATGTCCACTTTTGTTTTCTTCGCCATATTATTCGTTACTAAAATGTGATCAAGAACTTGAGCGTTTCCTTGATAAGAATACGTGTATCGCTCTTTAAATGGAACTTCTTCAATCATGTTTGTCAACTCATTGCCTTTGACTTTCTTCAAAGTCTTCGTAAACTCGAAATCATTGAAATCTCCTAGCAAGACTACCTTTGCATCCTTATCTTCACTCTTTACATCTTTAACAAACCCATTCACAATTCCCGCGATCTCTAAACGTTGCGCTTCACTTCCTAGGAAAGGAGGCTGATTTTTCCCGAACAGCGGTTGATCTCCACCTTTTGAGTTAAAATGGTTGGCAACCACAATTACGCTTTCACCTTTAAACATGAACTGTGCTGCGACAGGCTTACGACTGTTTTGGAATGCTGGGTTTGTTGGATTGATTCGTCCAGGGTTTACAGTAAGTTTTCCATCTTTGTAACCTACAGCTTCTGTTGCTGTTCCTTTTGTGCCTTTTGCAAGGGAAACACGTTCAGGATTATAGATGAATCCTACACGAATGTTACCACCAGGAATCCCACCATCTTGTCCATCAACTGGAGCTATATCTGTATACACATAGTGTGGACCGCCTTGCGCTGTAATCTCAGCAATTAATCGGTCAGCACTTGCTTTGGCATCTGTTGTTCCATCATTCGTCGGGCCGTTTCCATCTTGCATCTCAACAAGTCCTACGATATCAGGTGCATTTAAGTTACGAACGATTGATTCTGCGATACGTGATACTTTTTCATCGCTCGTACTGTCACGTCCTTCTTCTAGTGCGGAGAAGTTCTCGACGTTAAAACTCGCAATCGTTAACTCTTTATGTTTTTCGTGAATTTTTGTAACTTCCGGTTTTGTTTTTCCTTCAACAAATGTTGGAAGTTCCTCACGATCAGCTAACACTTTGTAGTTTCCAAACCCGTAACTCACAACACCTGTAATAGAGCCTAAGAAGAAATCTCCTGTTTTTGCCACAAACGATTCATCGTTAATATCAATAAATATTCGTTCAGGATTGTAATCAAACTCTGTAATATTCAGGCCACCTGATGAATTAAAGTCTTTTTGCTTCCAAAAATCAGGTACTACAACAAGCTCTCCATATTTTTGAGGTGCAAGAACACCAGGATTTTTAACTTCTACAAGCATTCCTTCTAGACTTTCATAAAAATCAATGCCGTCTTCTTTTGGATCAAACACTCCAAAGTTATCATTGTCGATCACTTTTGTAGGCTGTTGAAGCCCAAACAAGCCGATAACCGTTGATTCTGGAAGTTTTTGTCCTTCTTGCAGTTTTGTGATGCGACTTGCATTAATCTCTGTTACAGCTAGATCTGTTTTTAATTTATCTGAATACCCTTCAAGTACCCACTCTTTTACTAATCCATCTACAGAAACTAGATTCCCTTTAGCTTGTTTGTGATCTTTTTGATAGACCAAGATACCTTCAGATGTTCTGTAGTCTTGATCCGGCTTTACGTCTTGCATATAAAAATTATTGTTATCCACCACTTTTGTTACAATACCTTCTACGCCTTCTACCGCTTTGTTCGCAACAGGAGATTGATGTCCTGCTCCTTGAACATCATGAATACGAAGTCCAGATAGTGCAAATTGGTATTTAAACGCCGAGATGTTACTATTCTTTAAACCTTCTTTAACAGCAACGGCTTTAATCGTCACATCTTCATTTACTATTATAGGAGATGTGTAACGCGTGCTATCTGTAGTCGGATCTTGTCCGTCTAACGTGTAATAAATGGCAGCGTCCGCTGTTTCAGTGGATAGTTCGACAGAAGTCCCTTTAAAGACAACTTGGCCCTCGACAGATGATTTCACTTCTTCCACTTGTGGTTCAGATGGAGTACCATCAACAAATTGAAATTCATATACATTTTTGAGTCCTGGCACACTAAAATAGGCCTCAAGCGATCCTTTAAGTTGAACTTTCTTCCCTAAGTTTTCAGGATGCTCAACAAGGTTCAAGGCTTTTCTAGCATCGTTACCAGGCAACTGAACAGTCAGGATTTTCGTTTTATCTGTTTCACTTGGCGAATCAGCAAGAGCTAAGTTTGTATTCGCTGTAAAAGGTCCTTCATGTGTGAATGAGATAGAAGACCCACTGCCTCCTTTTACAGTTCCTACGATATACCCTTCAACTTTCTGTATTGATTTATCTTGCTTAATCATTGCTTCGCTTACCGTTAGAACGTCAGCAGCAAAAGCTGTTTGTTGCAGTGGCAAAACCATGCTAAGCACCATTACTAGCATGATACTTATATTTGTAAGCCTTTTCGTCATTTTCATGAACATATCGTTCCACCTGCCTCACTAGTAGTATGTAAAACATGTAAATCCATGAAAAATATAACACAATTCTGTCGATTCAATTGTTAGTTTTATATTAAAACAGTTAGAAAGACTTACAAAAAATTTACATTATAGGACTCTGGTATGATTTTCAGCAAAAGAAAAGACACTTTCACCTGATCAAATTTTGATCAAAAGAAACTGTCAGTTTGTTCTGTGAACGTTTAAATCTAGCGTAACTTGCTCAGCAAATAATTCAGGGTTGTTTTCTTGTAGTATTAATAGAAGCTTGTCCTTTCCTGCTGAACTGTCCAGCCATCTTTCTCCAACATCTGGCTCTAGCATTACTGGCATACGATGATGATATTTTCCCATAGAAGAGTTGGACGCTTTTGTAAGAATAGAACAGGTTATTCTTTCTTCTGGCTGACCGTTGATATCCCCTTTCCACCTTGACCAAATGCCTGCAAATGCAAACGGCTTTTTGTCTTTTAATGTAAATTGCAAAGGCTGCTTTTTAGCGCTACCGTCCTCTAAAATCCATTCGTAGAAGCCGCTCGCAGGAATCAAGCATCTTTTTTGAAGAAAAGAGTCTTTAAAACTAGGCTTTTCAGAAACGGTCTCACTTCTGGCATTCATTAATTTACTTCCTATTTTCGGATCTTTCGCCCAACTTGGAACAAGTCCCCATTTCATATATCCAGCTCTATTTCCTGTGCTAGCTTTTATCACAGAGAGAACTTTCTGACTAGGAGCAATGTTGAAGCGTTGGTCATAATCAAATTCATTTACTAAGTTAAATGCATCAATGATCACATCTTTTTCATAATAGAGCATGTATCGCCCACACAAAATATATCACCTCATGTTCAACTTATGGATAAGGACGTCAATCATGCAAAAACTAAAACAGGAGGTGAACACATGAAAAATCCTGTTACTATTTATATGATTCTGTTATTTTGCATGATCTCTTTACTTATTATCATCGATTGGTTCTTAGGAATAGCACCAGCAACAGTTATAAAAAAATCGTTTATGTCTTTCTTTCACTATGTTGATAAAGTCGAATATTTCTTAGTCATTACTTTGATCCTTTTACCTATCCTGACATTTATTCTGTCGATGTGGATGGAGAAGAAGCAAAAGACTTAAGTTTCTTTCTTCTCAATAAGAATACAATAATAAACAGACTCGGTAAAACAACTTGAAAGGGAATATGGATAAAATGTGGAACAATACTTAAACCCTCTGTAATATGCTCCACATAATTTGCTGCTATAACAATAGATGAGAGAATCAAGACAATACCGATCGGGCCTATTAGCTTTTTTTCTTCTTTTACGTCAAAGATGTCTTGTGTTGCTTTAACAGCCACATAAAATAATACAGAGATCTTAAAGAACCCTCCAATAATCAAGGTGAATACCACTAGTGCATCTAGCCTTTGAATAAATTCTCCTAAGTTAATCTTCGCAACGGCAGCAAGCAATGGGAAGTAGACATGGGTAGCTACATGCCCTCCTAATATCGCAATGTCCATCGCGACCGTTACACTTAAGATCAGACCACTCAGCATTATGGCAAATAATCCAACGGTGAGTGCTTTACTTTTCTTTGATGTTTTCAAATACGGAAACAGCATCGTAAAGACCACCATCTCTCCGAAAGGAAAAGTCGGAGTTACGGGGAATGCCGCTTTTAAGACTGGTAAGAATCCTTCACCTAAGACGGGGAGAAGATAATTGTATTTCATCAAGTCTGCTGATAAAACGAGTACAGCTAGAGTGATTCCTAGTAAAACGACCAATGAAAATATGATCTCCCCTGTTCTCACCAGCACTTCAAAACCTAATTTTAGTACATAAACAATCGTAGCAATCATTAGCGCATTTACCACAATAATGGGTGTTTGAACAAAAACAGCGGATAGCAGAAGGCTTCCAAAGTCACGTAAAACACGAGCAGCTAAGTACATGAAGTACATGAGATAGAGAAAACCAAATATTTTCCCTATTGATTTCCCGAACAAGATCTGTAGATATTGTGTTAAAGATTGTTCAGGAAACTGTTTGTACAGATAAAAATATCCTAGAAAAAGAACCATGCCTGAAACCATACCTAAAAGTATCGCGATCCATGCATCTCTGCCGGCATCCATTCCTAGACCAACAAGGATCGCACTTCCAAGTTCAAATAAAACGATGATTATAAAGTATTGTTGGATATCGATCTTAATGGTCTTCATTATGGAGCCTCTTTCTTTTTCTTTTCTTCAAATAAGAATGGTGAAGTTCGAATACCGGATCTTCTAATTCGAGAATCGACGTTCACTTTCACTTTTAGTTTAGGAAAGATTTCTTTGTAGTTCTTTTTATAATCATTGCGCCATTTTCTTGGATTCTCGCGATACAATAATTCTCCAAATCCTAGAACATCACTGTTAAAACCTTGTGATGCTGTAATCGTCTTTTGAATTTCTTTTTCAATAACACGGTTTAATCTACTTTCGATATTAAGAATTTCAGAAGGTTTTTCTAAGTTCACCGCGCAGTTTGCTTCTGCAATATTTGCTTCAGGAAACACATCAAGCTTTATAGTCGGTATATCCCGCTTTGTATCTGCTGACATTTCAGTGTTTGAACGAACAATTTCGATAGAATAACCGTTATCATTACCCATACAAGGTACGGTGATCGCTGAACTAACAATCTTCCCCTTTATCCAAAGAACACCTCGCGCGTCTGGGCCATCCAGCCAGCCTTGGAGCTTGCCATCTCTGAAAACCCCCATGCCTGATAGCTGTACTCGCGCTGGGTCACCTACTTCATAATTTTGTGCTGTCACTGCCAACTTTTTGTCACCGGTTATCTTGATGCCATTGATAATCGGTTCTCCGCCTTCATCAATAATAGATTGAAGCACTTCATTTATATCTTGTTGCATGTTCTCTCCCCAATTTTTTTCTGAGACCTTTAATATCGTAGCCACTTCATCAGACGTAACTTTATCGATGGCGGTAAAAGTTCTTAAAAGTTTCGATGGCGTAGTATCCCTAGCAACAACAACTTGAATCGTCGAACGGACTTCTGGGTCTCGTGAAATCATATCGACGGCTTGATAGATACTATCTTTTGCTATTTTTTCACTAAAGACAAGCATCCTCGCATGCGCAAAAAATAAACGTCTTGATGTTTGTTTACTTGCTTTTCTCGTCGCTTCCATCAAGTTTCTACCTGTTGTCTCATAGACGGTAAAAACAGGTTGTTTTCCTCCTCCAGCTCCGGTTATGCCTGGTGCGACTTCGGTTGGATTGACCACTTGGTAGGTTACGACCAGATTTCCTTTTTTATCTAAGTTAATTCCGATTCCCATTACGATTGAAAGCTCATCCAGCTCATTTTGATCCCAGCAGCCTGTTAAAAATAGAAGGCACAGTAAGAGAGGAAGACAACTTCTTAACAGTTTCAACGTGTTGTTTCCTCCTCACGTTTCTTCTTAACCGGATAAGGTTGTGTACGTGTTTGGTTTTTTTTCGAAAGCTTCTCTGGTCTTTTAAACAATTTGGTAATCGGAAATCGAAACAAGCTATCCTTTAAATCTTGTGTTTGTATAGGAGCAAAAGGACTCAAATATGGATAACCAAAAGATCTTAAGCTTGTTAAATGTGCAATGATTACAATTAATGCAAGTGTAAGACCATAGAAGCCAAAAACAGATGAGATCAACATTAGTGGAAACCGTAATAATCGAGCGGATGTAGCAACTGCGAAAGATGGAATCGCAAAGCTTGCTACAGCTGTAATTCCTACAACGATAACCATAGCAGGAGAAACAAGTCCTGCTTGAACAGCTGCCTGTCCCAAAACAAGAGCTCCTACAATTGAGACAGCGACTCCTACAGCACGGGGCATCCTAATGCCTGCTTCACGTAATATTTCAAAAGTAATCTCCATTATTAACGCTTCTGCAATCGCAGGGAACGGAACACCTTCTCGCTGAGCAGCAATACCGAACAATAAAGTTGTAGGAATCATGGCTTGATGAAATGTAGTGAGTGCAATATAGATTGATGGTGCGATCAAAGAAATGATAAAAACTGAAAATCTTAATAAGCGCAGAAATGTACTGATGTCATATCTCATATAATAATCTTCTGATGATTGAAAGAATTGTATAAATTGTGCAGGGGCGATTAGTACAAATGGTGTTCCGTTAATAATAATGCCCACACGACCTTCGAGAAGATTTCCAATCACTACATCTGGTCGTTCTGTGTTCAAAAACTGAGGAAACACAGTAACAGTCTCATCCTGGATGAACTCTTCAAGTTGACCAGATTCTAGCAGGCCATCTGTCTTCACTTCTTCTATTCTTTCTTTTATTTCCTTGATCAATAACGGATTTGCGATATTCTCTAGATAAACGATTGCAACATCGGTATGTGTGACCTCACCTATTTTGAATTTTTCGATTCTAATATCTTTTGACCTTACCCGACGTCTAATCAATGAGATATTTGTTTTAATAGACTCCGTGAAAGAATCCTTAGGACCACGAATAACAACTTCTGACGAAGGTTCTTCTATCCCTCTAACTTTTCCACCCGTCGTTCCTAGTTTTAGACCTTTCGTATTCCCTTCAACTAAAAGAACACTGAAACCTGCCAGAAGTGCTTCAACTAGTTCATCTTCTGTTTCGACATCTAAAACTCTTCCTAGTGCTAATGCATTTTGTTTGATGTAATGTAATGCATGATTCAACGGTACTGGAGAAGATTGTTTATGAGATGACAGTGACATCAAGGGTGATAGAATAAACTCATTTAAAATTTGAGGATCGTTCATTTCTTCTAAGAATAATAAGGTTGCCGTAACCTTTTGTTCTAACTCGAATTCAAATTCACGAACGATTAAATCCATAGGGTCACCTAAGAGTGTCTTTACCCGATCTACCATGACATGGAGAATGGGACTAAGTTCTCCGACAACCTTTTTTTCTGTCGTTTCTTGCCTTTTAGAGGTTTCCATAGAAATGGTTTTGGACTGAAGAGAAGAAGGATCATCATGGTTTTTATCTGCTAACATATCCGTTAACTTTTTATGAGTTCTAATGATTGGACGTTTTCTTCTATTTCGCATAACCATCCACCTTTTTAACAAGCTTTTCTTAGCATTTGCACAACACGCTTTTGTTATGTAAAAAAAGGAAACGATATCTATATTGGTGGTTTTTACCCTAAACTGCTTCTAACCGGTCGGTGGTCTCATACATACTTTATTGCACACAAAAAGCCCCTGATCCGAAAACATGATCAGGGGCTTTAACAATTAACAGTATAATGCCAGGGTTCTGTATCCCTGGCTGGAAAAAGGTAACTTAATTATAGCATCTTATTTTCAAAATGCGAATTTTATGAACTGCAAAATGTTAAAAATATATCTTTATGCTCACATAGGATCCCAAGGTTTTTTTACTCCGAACTCTTTGGCTAATTTTTTGCTTTCTTCTCTGCGTTTTTTCCTCGCGATCGCTCGTTCAGGTGCATGCTCATGCAGCCATTTTTCTTCTTCTGTTTCAGGTATGACTTTTGGCACTGGGGTCGGTTTCCCATCTTCATCTAACGCTACGAATGTTAGAAAGGAAACAGCGCAAACTTTTCGTTCTCCAGACAATAAATTCTCTGAGATCACCTTTACGAATACTTCCATTGATGTTGTTTTTGTCCATGTCACAAATGATTCTAAACAAACGGAATGACCTTCTTTGATCGGTTGTAAAAAATCCACAGAATCCGTTGATGCCGTGACCACATTTTTTCGTGCATGTCGGATTGCAGAAATAGCGGCAACATCATCGATGTACGCCATCAATTTCCCTCCGAACAGTGTACCATGATTATTTGTATCAGGTGGTAGGACTACAGAGGATTTAACAGTACGAGATTCACGCACAAACTTTTCTTCCATGATCAAAACTCCTATTCTTGTCTCTTCATTACTAGTATATGTCGAATGTCTCAAAATTAATGAAAGACCTCTGCTTAAACGTATAAGCAATGAGGTCTTCATTAAAGCATTTTTATTATTTTTTCACGACTGCATGTCCACCAAATTCGTTACGAAGTGCTGCAACGACTTTACCGTGGAACGTGTCGTCTTCTAATGAACGGAAACGCATGAATTGTGATAATGCGATAACTGGAGCAGATGCTTGGTAGTCAAGAGCAGCTTCAACTGTCCATATTCCTTCACCTGAAGAATTCATCACTCCGCGGATGTCTTCAAGTTTTGGCTGTTTGCTGAATGCGTTCTCCATAAGTTCGATCAGCCAGCTACGGATAACTGATCCGTTGTTCCATACTCTAGAAACCGCTTCATAATCATAGTCGAAATCACTTTTATCTAAGATTTCAAATCCTTCTCCGATTGCTTGCATCATGCCGTACTCGATTCCGTTATGAACCATTTTCAAGAAATGACCAGAACCTGCACGGCCAGTGATCATGAATCCTTTTTCAACACAGATTTTTTCGTATAGGGGAGCAAGGTAGTTAACCGCATCGTCATCTCCACCCATCATGGCACAAAGACCATAGCGAGCTCCATCAGTTCCTCCACTCGTACCAACATCTACAAGATGGATGCCAGCTGCTTTTAGTTCTTCATAGCGGCGAAGTGTGTGCTTGTACATGGAGTTACCAGCGTCAACGATAATATCGCCTTCTGTTAAATGCGGCTTCAATTGTTCGATTACTTGGTCAACAATCTCTCCAGCTGGAACGAGAAGAATAACCGCTTTTCTTCCTGTGAAAGAATTAGCAAGTTCTTCGATCGAGTCAACACCTTTAACACCTTCTGCTGAAATCTCTTTCACAGTGTCTTTGTTAACATCTGTAGCGAAAACTGTATTTCCTTTATCATTCATGTTCAGTGCCATATTGAAGCCCATTTTTCCAAGGCCGATTAAACCGATTTCCATTGTACATATCACTCCAATTTATGTATTTATGTCTGTTTTGTATTATTCCACAAAATATAGGCGATTAACCTCTACTTGCAACACTGTCTATTAGAGTATCTAAAAATGAGGAAAAAAACAATTATTTCAGTTCTTTTTGTATGAAATTAGAGAGAAAAATTTTAAAATCATAAACATTTGTCCTAACCATTCTCATTTTGTCCACATAATCTATAGAATCTCTATTGTTGGAGGACCTTCTATGAAAAAAATTGTAATGTTAGCTCTGATCGGCCTCATGGCTCAGCTCATTGACGGCTCACTTGGCATGGCATATGGCGTTACTTCTACGACTCTTTTGTTAGTTGTTGGTTTCTCACCGGCTTTAGCTTCGGCTTCTGTTCATCTATCTGAAGTTGTGACATCTGCTGTCTCAGGCTATTCACATCTTAAATTCGGAAATGTTGATATGAAAACAGTGAAAAAACTTGTCATTCCAGGGGCAATCGGAGCATTCTTAGGTGCTGCTTTTTTAAGCTATATTCCTTCAACTTTTATAAAACCGTACATCTCCTTATTTTTATTAGGACTTGGCTTTTATGTTTTGTTCCGCTTCTTACTTATAAAAGTGAACGTGAATATAGAAACTGATTTTACAGAAAGCACAGCTAAGAGAAGGATGTATCAGCCATTAGGACTCATCGCTGGGTTTATGGATGCAACAGGCGGTGGAGGATGGGGACCCATTACGACTCCCATTCTGCTCACACAGAAAAACCTCTCACCCAGTAAAGCGATCGGCTCTGTAAACTTCAGTGAATTTGCTGTTTCGTTATCAGCTTCTATCGGTTTCTTTTTGTTTATCGGTTGGGAAACTATGCTTTGGCAGGTCGTAGTTGCGATGATGTTAGGTGGGATTATAGCAGCTCCTTTTGCTGCATGGCTCGTACAAAAGCTTAAACCAGCGCTATTAGGAGTCCTTGCAGGGGGCTTAATCATCATAACGAACTTAAGAACAATTCTGAACGAATTTTATTCCTTAGATTTGTTTACAGAAATATCGGCTTTGTTGCCTCTTCTTATTCTATGGGGTATTATGATCTTCTTTGCCGTTCGAAAGAAAGCGTAAGACTTGAATAGATGATTGAATGCAAAACAGCCAGAATGTCCATCTCGGATGGACATTCTGGCTGTTTGTAATTGTATGGGGTCAGACCCCTATTCTTCAAACCAGAGGAGACCGAGGGTGCCAGCGCCAACGTGGACGCCGATCGCAGGGCTCAGCTGCCCTAGATTAAAAGTAATATGAGGGTACTTCTCTTTTAAGAGATGAAGCCAATCCTCTGCTTTCTCTGAGGAGCCGCTGTATACGACGCTTACACCGTATGCACCTTTATTCTGTGCAGCTTCCTCAAATAAAGCAAGAACGCGGGATTCTGCTTTTTTTAATGTCCTAATCTTTTCGAATGGTACGAGTGAACCATCGTCAAAGGTAAGTATGGGTTTGATCTGAAGAAGATTTCCAACAAGGAAGCTTGCGCCAGATAATCTACCACCTTTTCTCAATTGTTCAAGACTTCCGATGCATACATATCCTTTTACATGATCTGCCGTTTCACGAAGCATCGCAGCTATATCTTCGGCTTCTAGGCCTTCCTCTTCAAGCTTTTTCCCTTTTAACAAAAGTTGTTTCATGGATTCAGATAAAATTTTTGAATCCACAATATGTACAGGGAAATCTGCCATCTCCGCGCCAAGTCTTGAACCGTTTATCGTGCCGCTGAATTTTTCAGAAACATGAATGGCAATTCCACAATCATAGTTATGTTTTAGAACTTCATAAAAGTCAGAGAACTCTCCGACTGTTGGCTGGCTCGTTTTTGGGAGCTCAGAAACATTTTCAAGTTTTGCATAAAATTCATCTGGAGTAATATCTATACCGTCTTTATAAATTTCATCATCCATTATGACAGATACAGGAATAATATGAATGCCAAGTTCCTTCGCTTCTTCCTGTGTGATGCAGCTTGTACTATCAGTAATCCAAGCAATACGTGCCATATTGCACATCCCCCTTTATCTCTATTTTTATTAGATAATGATAAGAGAATTCCTCTATTAACCTAAAAATAAATTTTTATTTCTAAATTAAACCTATATTTCAATAGTTTAAATACTAGCACAGAGATACACATTGAAAACTAGATACTTTATACTACTCTTTAATGGAACTTATCGGAAATTTATATTAAAATAGGAGTAATGTAAGCTAAGGAGGCAGTACTGTGAAAGTGGTGACAGATAGTAGAAATGTATTAATGGAAGTAGAGCGTATAGAGAAAGCGTTCAATGAGATCATGGACGTGATAAAGCCTGAGATTTGGGAAGAAGAAGAGATAACTTCCACTCAATTCCAAATATTAAAGACTTTATCATCTCGTGAGAAATGGACGGTTTCTGAGATTGCTGACGCTATGAAAGTACGCGCTAGTGCTACTACCGTTATCATCGACCGACTTGTTAAAAGAGGACTTGTAGATCGTTATCGGTCTGACCTCGATCGAAGAATTGTATACGTTCAATTAAATGAAACCGGTTTAGTAGCGTTTCATGCAATTCAAGAAAAAAGAAACGGTGTACTGATCAAGTACATGTCACAGCTCACTGATAAACAGCTTGCGGATATGGTTCAATGTATTGAACACCTTTCTTCAATAGTAAAGAACTAATACTAAAAACTGCTTAAAACAATGATCGCAGATTAGTTTTCCTACCTTTCATACTACAAAATCAACACGTTATCCAATGGAATAACGTGTTTTTAAATTTATTCTTACTTTATTTGGATAAACCCTAACATTTTATCATATTTGTACGATATAACATACAAAGACTAGTACAAAAGTTTTAATATATGAATATATAAATTAGGGGTCTAACATGTCAAAGATAAAAAGACTGGAACGGCTACTGCTTTCCATAAACTCAAAAAAACATTTTACTTTAAAAGAATTAGCCGATGAATTCAGAGTATCTACTAGAACGATTCAGCGAGACTTATTGAATCTTATTGAGATGGGTCTTCCCATCGTTTCTGAATTCGGACCACACGGCGGATATCGAATCGAAAATGACCGGATCCTGCCTCCTATCGGATTTACCGAAATGGAAGCTTCCTCTATTCTTTTTAGTTTACAGACATTCACTGAAACGAGTTTTCCGTTTCAAACGCAAAGTAGATCGATAGTAAATAAACTTCATCAATTCATGCCGGAAGATGCTAAGGATAATTGGACTCAGATTCAAAAACGGCTTTTTGTTCAGCTTCCGATGCCTGTGAATAATCAAATCGCACCAATCATTCTTGAAGCTTCAATCAAGCAAAAGATTGTTACGATTCTTTATACGATGAAAGAACAAAAATTGTATAGCAACATTCAACTGATCGGCCTCTTTAGCGAAAATGGTGAATGGTATTGTCCCGCATATTGTTACTCACTTATGGATTATCATATTTTTAAACTATCAGATATTAAACACGCTGTGATTAACTATGAACCGATAGAAGTAAAAGACTTTACTGATGTGACCATTCATAATTGGGCATCTCAAATCTCACCAAGAAACTACGTTAGACTAGAAGCAGAAATTTCAGAAGAAGGTTTGAACTATTGTGAGTCGCATCCTTTTCTACGGCAATTTATAAGAACGAAAGAGAATGGTCTATATCGTTTGTCAGGAGATATTTTGGCAACCTATGTTGATAGAGCTGCTGAGTATTTATGGACATTAAAAACAAACATTTCGATACAATCTCCTAAAGAAATCAAAGAGATTCATGCACGTTGGGCAAGGGATATCTCTCTTCAATATGAACTTATTTTAAATATGTAATCAAATTGATACATATTTTTCCTCTTTTAGGCGTATACTATAAGTAGAACAGAAAAGGGGGATATCTATGGCTTTTTTTTCAAAACAACCTGCAGAGCCGATTCCAGACGTAGAAACGAAGGTTTGGGCATGTACGAGTGATGGATGCTCTTGCTGGATGCGCGCTGACTATTCTTTGCAAAAAGAACCGCAATGCCCCATTTGCAAATCTGCAATGAATGAAGAAGTTCGTATGCTTCCAGAATTAAAGAGTTAATGAAATAAATAGAAATCGGCCGGGTGCTCATTGCCCGGCTTTTTCTATGCTCCAAAACTGCTCTAATGATTTATCATACTCTTTCTCCTTATTTCTCTTCCCAAAATACTAGCTTATATCCTATAGCTCACTTCACCTTTACATACTTCATGTTTATCATTTATATGTTCCGGGTAGGGTTTTATACAGACTAAAAGGAGGATTCAATACTATGCCTAACTATTCAAATACACCAACGACTACTGCGGAACCGGTTTTTACACATTCCGATTTTCAAACACGTGATACGGCTGATACTAACGTTAGCAAGAAAAGTAATGCCTCTGGTTTTGCTACAGGATTAGTAGTGGGAGGTCTTGTAGGAGCTGCAGCAGCTCTATTATATGCTCCTAAAAACGGAAGTGAATTTCGAAACGATCTTCGCGATTCATCTATTAAATTAAAAGAACGCACGCAGCAAATGAAAGATGAAACCATGTTGAAAGCGAAACTTGGGACGATGGATGCTAAAGATACTGTCGCATCTATAAAAGAAAAATCAGGAAATCTTTCTTTATCTGCTCGCCAAAAGCTACAAGAAGCAAAGAATACGGCGAGTGAGGTAAAAAGTGAAACAAAAACTGCGATTGATGAAGTAAAACAAGAAGCTGCAAATGGTAATTATCAAACCAAAGATAACACGCAAACTAAAGCAGTTGTAACGCCACGTACACTTTCTTCAACAGATACACAACAAAAAACAGGTACAGATTCTTCTTATGAGAAAAAGCAAAGTGATGTTAACAACCGTTCAATTTAATCGTATGAAAGATAAAAAGCCGAGACTTGTGTCCGGCTTTTTACTTTGGCTATTTTAATAAACGTAACCCATTTAAAATCACTAAAATGGTACTTCCTTCATGCCCGATCACGCCAAATGGTAAAGTGAGAAACTGTAGGTAGTTCGCACATAATAAGAGAAAAATCACACTGATTGAAAAGATGATATTTTGTTTAATGATCTTAGAAAGCCTTTCAGACAGCTGCATCGCATAGAGTAGCTTACTCAGATCATTTTTTACGAGTACGACATCTGCGGTCTCGATGGCGGCATCGCTTCCCATACCCATCGCAACACCGACATCTGCTATAGCGAGTGCTGGCGCATCGTTCACTCCATCTCCAATCATCGCTACAACCGCATCTTTTTCTCTCCATTTTTTTACGGTGTTCACTTTATCTTCAGGCAAACATGAATAACCAATTTCGTCGACCTTCGCGATTCTTCCGATCATCTCTGCTCCGCGCTTAGAGTCACCGGTTAGCATGATCGTTAAGATTTGTTTTGATTGTAAGTCTTTTATCGCCTTAACAGTCTCTGCCCTCACTGAATCACCTAAAAGAAAATAAGCTGCGAGTTGATCGTTAGCTGTTACATATACAACTGTATGTCCTGTATCTTTTGCTTCATCATCTAGATTCATCAGAAGCTCACATTCTTGTTTTTCTGTTATATCCGTCCACTCGCGACTCCCTATTTTCCAAATGGTACTTTGAATATCAGCCTTCACACCTTTTCCTGGCACATCTTCAAACACAGCCAGTTCTATAGGCGTTTTTTCTGGTCGAACGGTAAGGTATTCATTAATGGCCTTTGCAAGTGGATGTATACTGTTCTTTTCAATTTCGTAGATAATCGAGATCAACTTTTCTTTGCACCAAGAAGACTGGAGAAATTCAGCGTGTATCACAGTTGGGCGGCCTTTTGTTAAAGTACCGGTTTTGTCAAAAGCGATAACGTTTACTAAACTCAGTTTCTCTAAAAAGACACCGCTTTTGAATAGGATTCCGTTCTTAGCTGCGTTAGATAACGAAGCTAGCAATGCTGGCATGGTCGAGGCTACAAGTGCACAAGGAGAAGCCACGACTAGCAGAACACAAGCACGGTATAAAGATTCTGAATAACTCCAAACCCCAATGGAACTCGGGACTAAAAAGGTTAATGCGGCAGCCAGTAACACAAAAAGAACATATTTTGTTTCAAACTCTTCTATTTTTCTTTGAACAGGTGGTGCATCATTCTGTGCGTTATTCACGAGGTCTATCATTCTTTGAAATACTGAGTCTTTCATATGTTTTGTAACAGAAATCTCTAACAATCCAGATTGGTTCAATGTTCCTGCTAATACTTCTGATGACATATGGACTTCTCGAGCAAGAGGCTCTCCGGTTAAGGCAGATTCATTAATAAAGGAGTTTCCTTTTACAATTACCCCATCTGCAGGTACCCGCTCTCCTGGTTTAACTTTTATTAGATTACCAGGTTCTAAAGATGAAGCCTCTACTCTCAGTTCCTTATCCTCTAACAAAAGCCATGCTTCTTCCGGCTGTAAAGATATTAATGCTTTGATCTCTTTATCGCTTTTTTGTAAGGTATACATTTCTAGAGCGCCAGAATAAGCAAAGATTAGAATCAATACAGCTCCCTCTCCCCAATAACCGATCGCTGCAGATCCGATTGCAGCAAACATCATAAGAAGTTCAACGTTCAATTGTCGGTCTTTTATGCTTTCCTGAATGCCTTCGACTGCTTTTGCATAGCCTCCTACGATAAAAGCTAACAAATAAAAGAGAACATAATAAGGAGAATCTGAATATTTTTCCATCATCCAAGCGGTTAGTATGAAGATACCAGACGTTGTTGCCATCAACAGTTGTGTACGTGCAGAGAGTTCCAATGGACTTCCCCTCCTGCGTATTTGATAATAACTATCATCCTCAAGTACCCTTAAAAAGCAGAAATGCTGCCGTCTTTTACGACAGCAGCCTGAAAACTATCCAATATTCGGTTCCTAACACTAACATTGTATGTGAAATTTACATTTTGGTGACTCATTATTATTTATATTATACATGTTAACCTAACGATTTAGAATATTTATAACGGAAGATTTCTTTTCTTGAACGCAACCACACTAAGCATAAATAAGAGGAATGTTAAAACGCCTAGTGCACATCCGATCCAGAGCGCCTCCGTCTCGTTATTAATCATCTTGATCGGATCATACCATTTAAAGATCGAAAAGTTTAACATCCATTCTGTTTTCGTGCTTAATTTTCCGGCCATGTTCAACATATAAAATAAAAGCGTAATTCCTGCAGAGATCCCGAGCGCTTTCTTCTCATCATTATTTACAGAGGAGATGAAGAAGCAATAACCAGCAATCGACGAGAAAACAAGGAAAGTGAGTAAATTCAATGTAATAAAAGAAGCAACGTCTAATTGATAGCCATCGATCAGCCACTCGCTTGCTGCAATACCACTCAGCGTTGTAAAACCTACGATTAATGCCAGCCCAGTAAGCAAGACAGCTGCTTGTGTAATGGCAACTTTTACTCTTGAATTAGGTGTGGCAAGCAAGTAAGCCATAGATCCCTGGTCGACAAGTCGTGCCATCACTCGAGTCGAAGTTAAAATTACATAAACCATCAATATGATCAGAAACAACATGCCATAAAATTCCCCGGCTATATAGTCTGACAAGGAATTTATACCATTCTCCATACCGATCAGCTTCCGCATACCTTCTGGCAATGCAGCGATCATTTCGTTAAATCCTTTCATATCAGCAATAGAAGGATATATCCAAATGATCAGTACAATATAAGCCACAGCACCATAAATGAATCCCCCTAACATCTTTCCATGACTTTTCATCATCGCAAGATATAAAGGCAAGCTCATCTCTCCACTTCCCTTCTGTCATAATAATGCATGAATATATCTTCTAAATCCTGAGGTCGTGTATCAATATGTTGAACATCACAACGACTCAAAAGCTGGACAAATTCTTGATCGTTACCTTGTACCGTAACATGAATGGTTCTAGCCCCTTTTATTTCTGTAACGAGCGATGATTGAAGGATGTGATTCATATCATCCTCAGACTTCACTTTCACTTCAAATATACGCCGTTGTACTCTTCTTAACAGATGCATATCTTCTAACGCCACTAACTTTCCATCTTTTATGATTCCAGCCGAATCACACGTTCGTTCGATCTCTTGAAAACTGTGTGATGACATGAGTATCGTTTTGTTATTTTGTTTTTCTTCTAAGATTAGATCAATGAAGACGCGTTGCATGAGTGGGTCTAGCCCAGATGTAGGTTCGTCTAAGATAAGGACTTGAGGATCATGCATAAACGCTGCGATGATACCCACTTTCTGTTTCATTCCTTTAGACATCTTTCTTATCGGTGAGTTTATGTCTAACTGAAAACGTTCTATTAACTCGTCTCTGCGTTTGATGCACTCTTGCTTTCGCATCTTTTGAACAAGGGACAAGAAGCCAAGGCCTGTCATTCCTTCTAGAAAGACAATCTCACCTGGCAAGTATCCTGTTTTTTCTTGAATGCGTGCAGCGTTTTTCCAGCAGTCCTTTCCATCGATTGAAGAATAGCCACTATCTGGTTTCATAAAGCCCATTAAATGACGAATGGTTGTTGATTTACCTGCTCCATTCGGACCAATATATCCAAACACCTCCCCTTTTTTTACTTCGAAATTTAGATTGAACAATCCTTTATCTTTCGTAAACTGCTTTGAGAGTCCCTTTACTTGAATCATCCTCACACCCGCCTTTTTGAAATATTGAACAATGTATATTTCAAAATAATCATAAGTCCTTTCTTTACAATAAGCAACACTTTTTGAAATATGCTATTTGTTATTTTTCAAAATATGTTTTATCTTAGTAAAGAGGTGAAGAGTTTTGAACGGATATGAACGTCGAAAGGAACAAAAGAAAAAAGACATTAAGAAAGCTGCTTTCTCCCTGTTTCAAAAACAAGGCATCAAAGAAATTAAAATAGAAGATCTCGCGAAACATGCAGGGGTATCTCAAGTTACCATCTATAATCACTTTGGAAGCAAAGAAGCTTTGTTTCGGGAAGTGATTAAAGAGTTCGTTGTCGATGAATACGATTTTCATAAAGAGCTCTTTCATAAAGACCTTTCTTTCAAAGAAAAAATGACCTCAAGCATTCTTCATAAAACGAATAACATACTAAACATTCATCCTGAAGTTATAGAAGAGATGATGTTAAACGATGAAGATTTAAAATTATTTCTAGCTGACTTTCAAAGTAAGTATGCCATTCCTTTAATCGTTGATCTGATTAAGGATGCTCAAACCAACGGGGAGGTCAATCCTGATCTTTCAATGGAGTCCGTCATGGTATACATTCAGCTTTTTAATAACAATACGCTCATCTCCATGATTACAGGCGAGAATGGAAAAAAACTCGCAACAGACATTTTTCAAATGTTTTTCTATGGGCTTTCACTGCCCATAGATTCTAAGTAGTTCGTTTAGGGAATGATGAAAGAAAGTAATGTAAATTTTTTATTTCAATTCTAAACATTTGTAAATTCAATATTAGTTGAACGTTAAAAGAAAGCTTAACTTAGTAAAGCTTTTGTAAATTATTGATTACAATTCATTCTTTTTCGACAAAAACTCTTATTTTTTTGTATAATGTGTTGGGTGGTTAAAAAAGAAAAAAATGACTGCCACAAAAAACGTAAAAAGAAAAAGGATAAAAGACATTTCTTTTGGAGGGTACTATGTTTACAAAGAAAAAGGATAAGTTCATGGTCATGCTAACGGATATTGCTAGCAACTTGAAAGATTCCGCTGGTTATTTCCACGATTTCAAAATTAATAACGAAAATGATCTTCGCGAATTCGCAGACCATTTAAAAGAACTTGAATCAAAAGGTGATTCTTATGTTCATACCGTTATCATGGAACTGAACAAAGTATTTATTACACCTATTGAAAGAGAAGATATCTTATCACTTGCTATGAGTATGGATGATATTCTAGATGGTATCGAGCAATCTTCTGCTTTGTTTGACATTTACGCGATTACAAACCCAGATCAATACATGGTTAAATTTGTAGAATATATTAAGTTAAGTGCGGAAGAAATCCTGCTTACTGTAAACTTGTTATCAGAGAAAAAACTTCTTGATATGCGTGAACATGCAATCAAGATTAAAGATTACGAATCAAAATGTGACGATCTTTACCGTGAAGCACAGCGTGAATTATTCTCAACTCAAACAGATCCGATCAAAGTTATCAAGTATAAAGAGATGTATGAAGTGCTTGAAGGCATTGCCGACAGCTGCCAGAACGTTGCGAACACATTAGAATCTATCATTATGAAAAACGCGTAACGGATGGCTGGTATGGATACAGTATTACTCATTACCATTCTTGTTGTAATCTGTGCGCTTGCCTTTGATTTTATCAATGGCTTTCATGATACAGCGAACGCGATTGCAACATCTGTTTCAACAAAAGCTTTAACACCAAGAAGAGCTATTATTCTAGCTGCAGTCATGAACTTTGTCGGAGCCATGACATTCACTGGTGTTGCAAAAACGATCACAAAAGATATTGTAGACCCATTTACACTTCCTAACGGGTCAGTTGTTATTCTCGCTGCTCTTGTTGCGGCAATCGCTTGGAACTTGATTACTTGGTACTATGGTATCCCAAGTTCATCTTCACATGCGATAATCGGTTCTATCGCTGGTGCTGCGATTGCAGCTGCTGGTTTTGAAGCACTTCACTATTCTGGTTTTCTAAAAATTATTTATGGTTTGCTTCTTTCTCCGATTCTAGCATTTATCGTAGGTTTTATATTTTATAACATTATTAAGATGGTATTTAAGAATACGAATTTAACGAAAACGAATAACGGTTTTCGTAAAGTACAGGTAGCTACTGCTGCTCTTCAAGCTTATTCACATGGTACGAATGATGCGCAAAAAGCGATGGGGATCATCACGATGGCATTAATCGCGAACGGTTACACAGATAGCACAGACATTCAGTTATGGGTACAGGTATCCTGTGCACTTGCCATGGGTCTTGGTACATCTGTAGGTGGTTGGAAAATCATCAAAACGGTTGGCGGAAAGATCATGAAGATCCGCCCTGTAAATGGGGTATCTGCTGATTTAACGGGAGCATCTGTTATCTTTGGTGCATCTTTCTTAGGTATTCCTGTAAGTACAACGCACGTTATCACTTCTTCCATCTTAGGGGTAGGTGCGTCTCACCGATTAAAAGGGGTAAAATGGGGCACGGCTAAGACGATGGTCATCACGTGGTTCATCACACTTCCAATCTCAGCAACATTAGCAGCTTTGTCTTATCTCGTATTAAACTTAATCTTTTAGTCACACTTAAGCCTTCCGTTATAAGTTAACGGAAGGCTTTTTTGTTTTGTTTTACTTTTTGCCAGTGATTCGGATGAGTTAACCTTTCAGGGAGCCTTGTATCAGCATTTCCTTTAGCCGAATTTACTTGAGCTTGTGTTAAAAAGATACTCCCTCTTAAGTCTGCACCACTTAAGTCAGCATCACGTAAATCCGCTCCTATTAAATCTGATTTTCTTAAATCTGCATAATTCAAATCTGCCGCTATGAGAAGAGCACCTCGTAAATTTGCACCACGCAGGTCTGCCCTTCGAAGCTTAGCACCGATAAAATCACTGGTCTTGCCTGTTATTTGATACTTCTTATGTATGAATTCTTCTCTTACTAATTGGCTTGTAGTAATCAGCAACTCATTAATCCTTATACGAATTTTTGATACGTTCATCTTTTTGATTTCTGAAGCTCTACGTAGAGTAAGATTTTCTATTTCGCTTATAGCCACTTTTAATTCTTGATGTATAGGTTTTGTTTCGCTAAGGTTCATCGCCTCAGTTAGGTAATAGATCATTTCTTGAAGTTGTTGCATGATTGGAAAAACATCAAACATCTCTTTCGCTAGCTCTGGATTAGTCTTCCAATCCATTCCTGAAAAAGTGTTTTGTGAGACTTTTTGTCCTGCTCCAAAACATTCATATACCGTACAACCTTTAAACCCTTTATCTCTTAGATGTTTGTGAACCCCACAGTGGAAATCGTCTTGTAAGTTTCTACAAGGTATTCCGCTGTCTTTATCAAAACCAAAATCAGCAGATTTTGCGTAAGGTAGCGCCACACAGCAAAGGCCAAAACAACGAGAACAGTCAGCTTGTAATAAAGAATTCATCTGTACACTTCCTTTATCAACCACACATTGTTCATTCTTGTTACGTTAAGAGTAACATTTTCAAAATGATTTGAGGATACATAACTTCCCATTTTCCCTATAAAAAAATCTCTAACTCAAAATAGGATGAGTTAGAGATGAAAATAGATTATGCACCTTTTTGTTCTGTTAACGATCCTGTTTTTTTCATCAGCCAGTTCTTACCTTCAACTAAACGCGCCGTCATCATACTTGCGACATTATCACCTGTAGCGTTCAGCAATGTCGCTGGCGGATCAATAATTGCAGAGATCGCAGCGATGATCGGCAGTGCTTCAGGAGGAAAACCAAAAAGTGATAGGATCAGCATCTCTGCGATCAGTCCACCTTGAGGGATCGCTCCCATTACCATACCCACTAAAAGTGCTACTCCACCAACTAAAAGATACGTATCGATGCCAGAGAAATCCATTCCAAAAATTCCAAAAAGGAATGTAATCTTTAATACCCCACCAATAACAGATCCGTCTTTATGCAGTGTTGCACCAAGAGGAATCGTCGTTTCACTAATATCGTCAGGTACTCCCATTTTCTTAGTAGCTTCTAGGTTAACGGGAATACTTGCAGCAGAACTGCACGTTGCAAGACTCGTAACAGATGGTGAAAGCATATTTTTCCAAAACACTCGAATACCAAGCTTTCCATGAGCCATGAACGCGTAAAGCGTAAAGAAGCCGAAGAAATAAATAATAGAGAACGGATAGTAGAATAAAACTGCTTTAAAATAGGAACCAAGCAGGGTTGGTCCAAATTCACCAACAAGTGCAGCAAAATAGGCTCCTAAACCAATCGGAGCATAAAACATCACGTATTTTACCATCTGAAGGGTAACTTCACTTCCCGCTGAGAGGAAGTTCGCGAGCGGCTTCCCCTTTTCTCCCACTTTAGAGGTTGCAAGGCCTAACAACACAGAAAAAAGGATAAGTGCTAACATATTCGCACGACTTAATAGATCGACAAAATCAGGTACTGTAACTGTACTTACTAGCTGATCACCAATCGATACTTCTTCACCCGTCGAATCAGGTTTCACTAGATCAATCTTCACACCCTCTGAGGGCGGAAAGATCTTAATACCAGCCATACTAATAATAGCTGCAACCGTTCCAGTGAATAAAAAGACGATCATCATAGAGCTGATGATTTTACCGAAACGCTTTGTTCCCGCCATGCTTGCTACACTCGATGAGATTGAAAAGAACACGAGTGGAACAACAATCATGAACATAACGTTTAAGAACAGATCGCCGAACGGTTTAAGGACTGCAGCGTCCTTTCCCATTGTAGAACCGATTATACTTCCCGCAATAATCGCGAGCAGCAATATGATCGGCGAGCGATATGCTTTCCAAGTATTCTTCATAATACATTCTCCCTTAAATAGATTCATAATCACTCTATCTATTTTATACGGAAAAAATATTTTTCATAGTGGTCAAATTAAAATAGTACTATTTTCTAGGCAATGTCTCTACAGAAAGTTGCTTAGTTATATGGAATAGTTCTTTTCGAATACCAAAACCTATTTTTTTATAAAGATGGATCGCTAGCTTATTTTCATTGTTGACGCACAGATCAATATGCTTCAAATGTGAATTGCTGAGCATCCATGTGACAGCATACGTTAAAAGCTGTACACCGATTCCTTTTTCTCTATGCATTTCATCTACAGCGAAGAATTCAATAGATCCTTCACTAAACTGTGGTTGTATCTCTACATAAATATAACCCACCACTTCATCCTCAATTTGATATACAAATACTTTATGAAACTCGTTCAATCGTTCAATGATCTGTTGTGAATTGTAATACGTCGAAGGAAAATGGGTATCATGCAAATTCTTGAAATCATTCTTATCTCTTTCTGTAAATTCTTTAATTTTATTCACTTCAGCTGTGGTTGTTATTGCTTCCTTGGTGATTGATAGAACGGTATGTTTGCTTTTTTGGTCTATCATATCGTTATGAGTTAGAAACTGTTTGAGGTCTGTATGGTCTGTAGAGATAAAGAAATGAACCTTTTCAATCGTTTGAGGTATGAGCTGGAGTAAGAAATCCCAAAGCTCTTTTGTAACCTGCTGGTGCTCACTATGCGTAACAAAAGGACCCCATATTTCGGCGTTCCGGTTTTCAAGGTCGGCATCAAATCCAAGAACTCCCACTAGGAAGTCATTCTCATAGGCCAACACAAAAGATTCCTGATAAGGAACATCTGAGAGGTCTTCTTTCAGCGAATGAAGAATCTCGTGTTCCAGTTCACCGCAATAGCCGCAATGCTTGGATGCTATTCTATTTTGGTTTGCAATGAACTTTGCAATTTCTTTAGCTTTTGAAGAATCTGCTATTACGAGTGTAATCACGGTATTCCTCCTAAGTCATTTCTATTTGTTTGAGTTTAACATATTATTCCATTTTAAAAATAAAAAGACTTCATGATAGAAGTCTTTTTGCTTATCCGTTCTTCATCCATTGATCCATTAAGGTGTTGGATTTATTTGCTTTATTGAAACCCGAAATGATATCTATAATAGAAAAAACCGCTATGATTGTTGCAATTGTAGATATAAACCAAAATGTTGGTACATCGGGGACGGTGTCATATAGTTTTTCAGTGAATGACTTATTATAAAGAGTTTCATCCGTTAGCATAAAACAAAGTAATCCTACCGAAATAAAGTGATAGATTAAGTTCAATGAAGCAAGTAGATTCGTCCATCTTCCAATGAAAAATTTATAGATAGCAAGACTTACTTCAATGAGAATAAGCAGAACGATAAAAGGAGCATATGAGAATAAAACTTCCTCATTGAATAATGGTGCTTTAAGCGTAAGTCCTTCTAATCCTTTTCCACTTTGTTCATACCAGCCGATCATTTCAGACGAGTTAAATAGTATCATTGCCCATATTGCTGTCCAGAACAAACTAAAGAAAACTTCCCCCTTTGGAATCTGTCTTTTCGTCACTACTTTTTTAAGTTGATATAGATCGGATGGAGACCATGTTTTCTTTTTTCTCGTGTAAAGATCACCATTTGAAACACCTGATCGTTCTAACATGATAAAAACAATCGTTACCCAGAAGAAAACTTGAAACAAAACATTTAAGCTGGATAAGAGCATCTTCAAACAAAGTTGACCGATAAAAGCCATTAGAGTAAATAGAGATTTATCACCTTCAAACGTGATCATACCGTTCACAAAGAGGGTAAGACTGCTGATTACTATAGAAATGATAGCTGCTACGATCAAGACATTAATATAACTTTCATAAAACATAGGACCTATTATATAGCGAGGTTTGTTGTTATATTCGCTAGCAAGTTTAACAGGATCTCCGAGCTTCATTAGAACGTCTTCAACATCTTTGTCTGTATGTTGATCTGGAAGCATATCTTCAATTGTCGACCTTAGCTCCATCGCGATGTCATCCCTTATTTTTTCGGGAAGTCTTTGTGTCACTTCACTGATATACGTTTCAATCAAATTCATTTGGAATTCCTCCTTATAACATCGAATTTAATTGCATGGACGTGTTATGCCATTCTTCTTTCAGTTGCTTGAACACTTCTTGACCAAACTCGCTGAGAAGATAATATTTTCTAGGTCGGTTCTCTGTAGTATCCCATTCACTCGTAAGCAACTCTTGCTTCTCGAGCCTTCGAAGAAGTGGATACAGAGTGCTTTGGTCAATAGATATGTTGTTCTCTTCTAACCGCTGCGCGAGTGAATATCCGTATTGCGGTGTTTGGAGCTGGCTTAAAACTGCTAAAGTTAACGTTCCTCTTCGCAGCTCTGTCTTTAGAGAGAAAATTAATTCGCTCATGCAATCACCTCGATTATAGTATAGTGTATGACGTACAGTAATGTAAAGTTACTAATATAGTGAAAATAAACATATTTGAAAAAACGAGAAGGGGTCAGACCCCGGGTCTGACCCCTTCTCTTTAATATGCTTTTGCCCAGTACACAAGTTGTTTTGCTTGTTGATCACAGCAAACACATTTATCTGAGAGCTTCTCTTGTTCAAATGGTATACACCTTGATGTTGCCCCTGTTTCGTCTTTTATATAACTTTCACAAGCCTCATCACCACACCACATCCCTTTAATGAATCCGCCTTTTTCAGAAAGCTTAGCTTTGAATTCATCGAATGTAGTGACCGTTGTTGTTTGATTTTCTCGATGAGCCTTTGCCTTTTTAAACAAGCTATTTTGAATATCACTTAATGTATTTTGAATGTAAGATTCTAAACCTTTTAGAGGTAGGATTTCTTTTTCCCCTGTATCTCTTCGCACTAATATCACTTGATCTTGTTCGATGTCACGCGGCCCTACCTCAAGGCGGAGAGGAATTCCCTTCATCTCATACTCATTAAATTTCCACCCTGGCTTTTTATCACTTGCATCAATTCCAGTTCGAAAGGTATGTGATAGCTTATCTTTTAAATCGTATGCAAAATCGAGAACACCTTCTTTGTGTTGAGCAATCGGTACGATCATGAGTTGAGTTGGCGCTATCTTTGGAGGAACAACGAGCCCTCGGTCATCGCCATGAACCATGATCATCGCCCCAATAATACGAGTCGTAAAGCCCCATGATGTCTGCTGAACAGTCTGTAGTTTTCCTTCTCTGTTCGTAAACTCAATACCGAAAGCTTTGGCGAATCCATCTCCTAAATGATGAGAAGTTCCAGACTGCAACGCTTTCCCATCATGCATTAGGCTTTCAATCGTATAGGTATATTTCGCTCCAGCAAATTTTTCTTTTTCTGTTTTCTGACCCTTCACGACCGGTATTGCAAGGAATTCCTCACAGAGATCAGCATACACATTAAGCATCCTTACCGTTTCATCATGAGCTTCTTCATCTGTTTCATGGCAAGTATGTCCTTCCTGCCAGAGGAACTCAAGAGTACGAAGAAAAGGTCTAGTGGTCTTTTCCCATCTCACAACGTTCGACCATTGGTTATAAAGCTTTGGAAGATCACGATGTGAATGGATGATGTTTTTAAAGTGTTCTGCAAAAAGAACTTCTGATGTCGGACGAACACAAAGGCGTTCTGTCAGCTTTTCTTCTCCTCCATGTGTGACCCATGCTACTTCAGGAGCGAATCCTTCAATATGGTCTTTCTCTTTTTGAAGCAGACTTTCTGGAATAAAAAGCGGCATATACACGTTCTCATGACCTGTCACTTTGATTTGCTTATCAAGTTCTTTTTGAATGTTTTCCCATATTGCGTAGCCGTAAGGTCTTAAGATCATTGATCCGCGAACACTTGAATAATCAATCAGTTCCGCTTTTGTTACCACATCTGTATACCATTGAGCAAAATCATCTTGCATACTTGTTACGCTCTTTACAAATTCTTTTGTCATTGGTTGCACTCCTCGCTTAATGAAAATAAAAAAAAGCTACACTTTTCATTAGGGACCAATTCCTTGGCGGTACCACCCTAATTCAAAGCATAGCTTTACACTCTTTCATGATAACGGTATTTAACCGCTGAATATCCTATAACTGTTATAACTGTAATAAGATACAGAACTCAGAGGCAGGTTCAATCGTTTGTCAGTAGGAGCCTTCCAGCGATACAGCTCCCTCTCTAAAAAGACAGAATCGATCTACTAATCCTCTTCTTCGTTTTCTTCGTCATATGTTTTTGAAATTATATGTGATATTGGGATGAACTGTCAAATCTTTTTGATGAATGAGGTTTAATCGGTTAATCTAATACACAGAAAACCTGTATCCCCCTTAAAAGGGATACAGGTTTTATCAAAGCGATGAGACTGGAATGTAATGCTACGGCGTGTCCACTCCACAAATACAAATTTAGTTAATTTGTATTTGTGTGGGGTCAGACCCCTAAACCCACCACATCTCCGCTGGCTGCTCGGCAATGAGGATCGACTGCAGGTTTTTCACCGCGCGTTTGAATCCTTCATCGATCGACATGATCGGATCTTCATGCTCAATGCTTACTACATAATCATAACCATACGTACGAAGTGCACTCATCATGTCAGACCAATCTTGAACAGAGTGACCACAGCCTACTGAACGGAAGCTCCATGCGCGGTTTTGAACAGCGCCGTATGGCTGCATATCTGTTAATCCATACATGTTAATATTATCTTTGTCTAAGTATGTGTCTTTAGCATGGAAGTGGTGGATCGCTCCAGCTTTTCCAAGTATCTTGATTGCTGCTACAGGATCGATACCTTGCCACCAAAGGTGGGATGGATCAAGGTTCGCACCGATCGCATCACATGTTTCTTCACGCAGCTTCAGTAACGTATAAGGAGTATGCACCAAGAAACCACCGTGAAGCTCTAAGCCAATCTTCACGCCATGTTCTTTGGCAAATTGACCCCACGTGCGCCAATATGGAATCAACTTCTCTTCCCATTGCCACTTCAACACATCGCTGTATTCATTCGGCCAAGGGGAAACTGGCCAGTTCGGATATTTTGCATTCTCAGAGTCACCCGGTACACCAGAGAAGCAGTTTACCACCGGTACGTTCATTAATTCAGCCAGTTCAACGGTTTTTACAAAAGTTTCATGTGACTCTTTTGCAAAAGCCTCGTCTGGAGATAACGGATTACCGTGACAACTGAAGGCTGAGATCGTCAAACCACGCTTCTCTACTTCATGAAGGTATTGTGAACGCTTCTCTTCACTCTGAAGTAGTTCATCAAGCGGACAGTGAGCGTTTCCTGGATAGTTACCCGTTCCAATTTCTACGGCTTGTACCCCTGCTTCTTTCACATAGTCAAGCATGTCTGTAAATGATTTTTGTGAAAACAAAACCGTAAACACACCTAATTTCATACTATTTCACTCCTTTTTCAATTCCTAGTTGAACGCCTTTTTTCATAAGACTGCTGGCATAGATCGCTTCGATCACCCGAGAGGTGTTCATCGCTTCTTCAGCTTTCACAAGAGGTTCTGCTTTACCTAAACAGCTGTCCACAAAATTTTCTGCTTGAGGAAGACCAGGATTGTCTTTTCCTAGGATCCAATCTGCTTTAGTTGTAGTCATCATACCGTTTTCAGCTTTGTTCACCGCAAACGGGAATACATCGAGTCCACCTTTATCACCAGAAATGCGAAGAAGTTCTGCATCGTCCGGAATATTTGCCGCCCACGATGTTTCAAACAGAATCGTAGCACCGTTCGCGAGGCGAATGTACGCGGTGACATGATCATCGACTTCAAATGTTTCTGCATCAAACGAACCCCATTGGTTTACTTGTTCCGCTTCACGGCTGACGGTGTTATACGTTTGACCAGATACTTCACTCACTACCGGGTTATCTAAAAGCCAAAGTGTCAGATCCAGCAGATGACAGCCATAGTCGATCAAGCTGCCGCCACCTTGAAGTTCTTTATTTGTAAATACGCCCCAACCCGGAACTTTTCTTCTTCTAAGCGCTTGTACACGAACGACAAGAGGATTACCAACTTCTCCAGACTCCATGATTCGTTTTGCAGCTTGAGACTCTTTCATGTATCGATAGTGATAAGCGATCGATAATACTTTTCCTGATCGCTTCTCTGCTTCTACCATTTCAGCACATTCTTCAACGGTCATTGCCATCGGTTTCTCACACAGAACATGTTTACCTGCATCCAATGCTGCAACTGTGATCTCTCTATGAAACTTGTTAGGCGTACAGATCACAACCGCATCTACATGGGGCCACATCTCTATGTAACTCGTAAAATAGTTCGGTACGTGAAATTTTTCAGCAACACTTTTAGCAACATCCACGTTTACATCACTAATGGCTGTCACTTCTGCTTTTTCACTTAAACTTTGAAAAGCGGGAATATGACGGCCTTGTGCGATACCGCCTGCCCCTATGATCCCAACTCTTAGTTTCATGCGTGAACTCCTGTTTTAACTTTTTCAATCGTCTTCTTCTCGTTTGATTCTAGCGCAGCTAAAATGACGGCCAATGAGCGTTTTCCTTCTTCGCCCGTAATCAGTGGAGCATGACCCTCTTCAATCGCCTCGATAAAGTGATCTACCACATGAGAGTTAGACTGGTTATCATTCGTTTGAATCGCACCCATCTCATAACGTACAACATTTCCATTCGTGTACTGTGCGACTAAAGAATACTTCGGATCATCCTCTAATCGAAGGATGCCTTTTTCTCCATAGATGATTGTAGAGTTATCTTCTTTTGCCGTATAAGACCAGCTAGCGGCCAATGTTCCAATAGTTCCACTCTCTGTTTTCAACACGCAAACAGCTGTATCATCAACTGAAGCAAACTCTTTTGCGCTCGTCTCAACAAAAGCACCAACTTCTGTGATCTCTTCTCCAAGAATGTATCGAATCAAGTCTGTTTTATGAACACCGAGGTCTCCCATTGCACCGATAAACGCTTCATCCTTTTTAAAGAACCAGCTGTTCACACCATCGACGCTCCAGCCTTCAGGTCCTGGGTGCCCAAAGGCCGTTCGGAAGCTGTAAATTTTCCCGATATCACCAGAGGCAATCAGCTCACGAGCTTTTTGGTGTGCCGGAACAAAGCGCTGATTATGACCGATCATCAGCGTTTTTCCGCTCTTTTCTGCTGCAACGATCATTTCTTCTGCTTCTTGAAGTGATGTTGCCATCGGTTTTTCACATAAAACGTGCTTGCCAGCATTTAAAGCTGCAATTGAGATCGGCGCGTGAAGAAAGTTAGGTGTACAAACACTTACTGCATCTACATCTTTAAGCGCAAGAAGTTCGTTATAATCCGTAAAGATCTTTCCTCCGTAAACCGCTTGTGTTGACTCAGCACGTTCTTTTACAATGTCACAAACTGCAACGATCTCTACGTCTTGATTCGCTGCATATTCTGGCAGATGGCGATGCTGTGCGATACTACCGCAACCGATAATTCCAACTTTGATTGTCATATTTAGTTCCTCCTTTTATTTTTAACCCTTATTAAAGATTGTTGTTTTACAGACTTTTTAATTGGCTTCATTTACACGTAGATTGTTGCGTAAAGTGTATGGCTTATGCCTGAGACACAGGAGTAAGGAAGCTTCCTTAAATTGTTCAACTTCCAGGAAGGCGGTTAAGCCCCCAAGCACCTGCTTACACAACAATCAAATTACCTTACTAAACGATTCTTGCTACTAAAGAATTTATAAAACTGCTTTCTTGATCGTTGATTGTAGCGCAAGGTGCGAGACTCTTGGCTAGGACAGGCAGGCAGGTGAGACACTTATACGTGAAACGTACGAATGTGGCTCACCGTCTGCCCCGCGGAAAGCGAGCAGCCTGGAGAGGAAATCAACCACTCTCAATAACTTCATAGTTTTTCAAAAAAAGGCTTTTATTTTTATTTTGCTCCAATCGCTTCAAGCGGCTTAGCATTTCCGTACTTTGGCGCTTCACTGCCTGAAGGTGCTAAGAAAGATACAGCATTCGTGATTACTTTTTGTACATCTTCGTTATAATACGTTGGATACGTCTCATGTCCCGGACGGAAATAGAACACTTTTCCTTTACCACGGTTGTAAGCCGCTCCAGATCGGAACACCTCTCCCCCTTCAAACCAGCTAACAAATACTAGGTCATCTGGAGCAGGGATATCAAAATGCTCTCCATACATCTCTTCCTTTTCAAGTTCAATGTATTCCCCAAGTCCGTTTGCAATCGGGTGACTTGGATTAACGATCCAGATGCGTTCTTTTTCATCTGCTTCGCGCCACTTTAGATCACATGAAGTTCCCATCAATTTTTTAAAGATTTTAGAGAAGTGACCAGAGTGCAGGACGAGTAGACCCATACCATCTAGAACGCGTTGATATACTTTATTTACGATCTCATCTTCTACTTCATCATGAGCTAAGTGTCCCCACCATACTAAAACATCCGTGTTTTTTAACACATCTTCTGTTAGACCATGTTGAGCTTCATCAAGTGTTGCTGTATTCACATCATGTCCTGCTTTTTCAAGAAATTCTTGGATAGCACCATGAATTCCTTTTGGATAAATATCTTTAACTACTGGATTTTTCTGTTCATGACGATTTTCATTCCAAACTGTAACTTTAATCATGTATAACATCCTCCTATATATGTAAGCGTTTTAAGTAAACGTTTACGTTAATTCCAAATAAAAATGAAGCTTTGAGTAAACCCGTTTTTTACTTGTCACGAAAATCACTGACTGATTGCCTTTCCACAATGGTAAAAGGCATATAACGGCTTTTTGCTTCTTGTTGTTCACCTTTTATCAAACTGACTAGCATTTCACCTGAGGTTTGTCCCATGTCCTTTAACGGCTGAGATACAGTCGTTAGTGGAGGGTAACACATCTCAGCAATCTTCAAGTTATCATAACCGATGATTGATAGTTCCTCTGGCACTCTTATTCCTAACTGATGTGCAGCAGACATTGCACCAATGGCCATCTCATCACTTGCTGCGAATAGTGCGGTCATGTCAGGAAGTTTTTTTAGCAGAAGTGGCAGTGATTCTTTTCCGTTTTGAAAACGATAGCCCTCATTTTTTGTAATATGATTGTTAGTAAATGAAAGACCATTACTCTCAAGAGCTTTTTGAAATCCTTGCATCCTTGGTACTCCCGCAATCGGATCCTCATCGCTTCCGCCGATCATGCCGATCACTTTATGACCTTTTCGAATTAAATATTGTGTAGCTTGAAAAGCTCCATCAAAATCATTTACTCGAACAAACGGCAGATCGTATTTGGAAGACGCCGTAGAAACAAGGACAATAGGTACTTTCATCTCTTGAAAGATCTTATAGTACTCTTCTTTAACATCTTCTGAAGCAAAGATGATACCATCAACTCTTTTTTCTTGCAGCAGCCTCAAATACTTTACGGTCCTCTTTCCACTCGAAGTCGTATTGCAGACGATTACACTGAATCCTCCGTCATGCGCTGCATTCTCTACACCTTCAAGTACTTCTGACGAAAGCATTCCGGAAACATCTGGAAACAGGACTCCTATCGTCTGTGTACGCTTGTTGATGAGTCCACGTGCGATCGCGTTAGGCTGATAGCCAAGTGCTTCAATGGAATGTTGGACTTTTTTTTTCGTTTCCTCCGAATAGCCAGGCAATCCGTTCACAATCCGAGAAACTGTAGCGATTGAAACGTTTGCATGTTTGGCCACATCTTTTATTGTCGGATTCAAAACATCTCCCTGCTTTCTTGTTACGTAAACGTTTACATTTACACTTACAATCTATCAGCGCTCTTAGAAAATGTCAATTATTTTATTGTCAAAATAAGATTACAGATTATTAAAAAGGGAAAAGACTACTAATATGAAATGGAGGTCAGGTTTAATGTGGTATCATCATTCATTTTTTAAATACGCGGCAGGTTCCGTCTTACTGTTAACCATCCTTTATCTACTAGGTAAGATTGATTATCTGCTCGACTTCCTCTATCTCGTAATATCTAGCGTTTTCTTTCCTTTGTTTATCGCAGGATTACTTTATTATTTACTTAGACCCGTCATACGTATTTTAGTGGAGAAAAAAGTTCCGAAATTCTTAGCCATCATGATAGTGATGGTCGGATTAATCCTAGCCGTATCAGGTATTGCCACGCTAGCGGTTCCGGTTGTAGCAGATCAGCTTACTAATATCACCGACGATTTCCCGAAAAAGATAGGTGAAGCTACTGAAAAAACAGGTACGATGATTACCGGAAGCAAGAAATCGTTCATCGATAGCACACAAATAACTAAACTTGCAACACAGCGATTAGAAAAGTTTACGAACACCGTCTCAAAAGATGTAATTGCCCTTGTCGCCACATTGACAAATATCGCTCTCGTATTGTTAGTGGTCCCTTTTATACTTTTTTATTTGTTGCTTGATGACAAGAAATTTTTTAATTATTTCTTACGGTTTGCCCCTCATCATATGGAATATGATGTAGCCGCAATTTTACGGGATATAGACTCTACCTTATCTTCATACATAAAAGGTCAAGTTCTTGTAGCCTGTTTTGTCGGGATCTTTATGTATGCCGGGTACCTCTTGATCGGATTAAAGTTCGCTCTAGTGCTTGCTCTTTTTGCCGTACTGACAAATGTCATTCCTTTTTTAGGACCGTTCATTGGAGTATTTCCAGCTCTTTTAGTAGGTTTGATCCAAGACCCTTTTATGGCCGTAAAAGTTGCCATCGTAACGCTCGTTGTACAACAGGTTGAAGGAAATATCTTGTCTCCTCAAATCATGGGAAAACAGCTTCGTATCCATCCGCTCACCATCATCCTAGTCGTACTCATGGCTGGTGCAGCCTTTGGGTTTATAGGTCTGCTATTAGCTATTCCTACTTATGCTGTCTTAAAGACGATCATAAGTAACGTTTACCGAATTTACTTGTTATACAACCCACCAGAGACTAGAAGTAATCTACTCTGAAAGGAGAAACGTGCTTATCGTGAAACAGCCTTTTGTAAAAGAACCAACATTTAAAGATAAAATGAAAAATCATTTTGACTCATACCGCCCTTGGGTCCACCGTTCGGCTCGTATCGGTTATCTATCAAAAGGTATCGTGTACATCATCATCGGCATTCTGGCGCTAATCATGTCAATAGGTAAACATCCGAATGAAGCGAGTTCAAACGGCGCCCTCTTTACAATCGCTCAACAGCCTTTTGGTCCTGTCCTTTTAATCGTCCTTTCTGTAGGGTTAAGTGCATTTGCTTTTTGGCAGATCGTTAGAGCCCTTTTCGATCCTGAATGTGTTAATCACAATTGGAAAAGATGGTTTAATCGGTTAAATTTTTTAATAATTGCAGGAATCTATATCGCAATGTGTATAAGCTCCCTACGCATCTTATTTCGTGCAAGAGCAGAGTCGTCTGATAAGACGTACCAAACTCTTTCGGCACAGATGCTCTCACAGCCATTCGGTCAGCTATTGGTTGCTATCGGAGGAGTTATTTTTGCGATTATAGGCATCGTCTTCATGTTTCGAGCCTTCACACACCGCTTTAAGCGTGATTTAAAGAAGAATGAAATGAACAAAAATGAGTGGCGTTGGAGCGGTTATATCGGAACGTTCGGAATGGCTGCACGCGGAATCGTCTTTATGATCATTGCTTTCTTTTTAGTTCGAACGGCTATACTTGCTGATCCAAAAGAGACACGCGGATTGGATGGTGCTCTCTTAGAACTTGTATCACAGCCGTTTGGTCCTATTCTTCTCGCCATCGTATCGCTAGGCTTTATCGCCTATGGGATTTTCATGTTTGCAAGTGCCAAATATCGCCGATTGAATAACTAAAGAAAGCCCCTGTCTCCATGGAGACAGGGGCTTTTGTGTTTGTGGAAAAGACATAATAGTGAAAATGTCTTTTTTAGGGGTCTGACCCGGGTCAGACCCCAGAAGACCATTTCTCTAGCGTTTTATCTGTTGGCAACATGACAGTTAACAGGCCGACTAATGGTAAGAAGCTGATCAAGTACATCGTGTTTGAAATGCTTGTAACGTCAGCTACCTTACCAAGCACTACCGATCCGAGCGCTCCCATACCAAACGCCAGACCTACGATCAAACCTGATACCATACCTATTCTGCCTGGCACTAATTCTTGGGCATATACGACCGTCACTGAAAAACTTGTGTTCAAGATAAAGCCGATCAAGAAGAACAAAGGAATAACTGCCCATAATCCTACGTGTGGAAGAAGTAAAGCGAGTGGAGCAGTTCCGACCATCGACCAAAAAATCATGTTCCTCTTTCCTAGCCGGTCTGCGATCGGTCCTCCAAAGAATGTTCCGAGTACACCGGAGGCCATGAAAACAAATAAATAAACTTGAGCTTGTCTGATCGTTAAACCATAATCATCGATCAAATAAAACTGATAATAGTTTCCGATTCCAGAGAAATACCATGAACGAGCAAATACTAAAAACACGAGTAATGCCATCGCTCCTATTACTTGTTTTTTTCGCTTTCTATCTATCTGTTTCTTCTCACCAGTTTGCTTTTGAACACGAGGAAAATGCACGAGCTGTTTAGCATACCAGCCTGAAACATAAAACAATACAAAAATAGCGATAGCCGCTAGTGAAGTAAACCATACAGCTCCAAACTGTCCGAGTGGCACGAATACGAGTGCCGTCATCACAGGAGCGAGTGAACTGCCTGTATTGCCACCTACTTGATAGATGGATTGAGCTAGCCCTCTACGGTTTCCAGCTGCCATATAGGCGACTCTAGACCCCTCAGGGTGAAAGACAGCAGACCCTAAACCGATTCCAACAACCGAAAGTATGATCATGTAAAAGGAGTCTGCAAACGCGATGCCTAACATACCTATTAAACTCGCCATCATACCAACAGGCAGTATATAAGGTGAAGTCGTTCTATCCGTATACCAACCGATCACGGGCTGCATGATAGAAGACGTGATGTTTAAAGTAAAAGCAATCCAACCAAGCTGAGTAAATGAAAGATTCATTGATTTCTCTAATATCGGAAAGATAGCCGGAATAACCGCCTGCATAGAGTCATTTAATAAATGCACAAAACTTATGGCAAAAAGAATAGAATAGATCGTTCTTTGTTGGTTAGAAGTATCTGTTGACTTGCCTGTGGTAGCTGACATGCTTCATTCCTTCTTTCGTTAATCTTTACAAACTCATAATCTGTTAAACCATGTAACTTACATTAGATTACCATATTCAGCTTGATTAAAACGAAATGACATCCATCTAATGATCAAAATGAAACAAACACCCTTAGAGAAAATCGTAAAACAACAAAGGAAATAAATTGTTTGGGGACTGACCCCATCAATACATAAGAAAGCCAGCTGATTTTTCACAGCTGGCTTCTTTCTTTATTATCCTGTTCTCTCGTTCAGTTCTTAGATCTTCTCGATTACTTTATCAATGATCCCGTATTTCAATGCTTCTTCTGCAGACATGAAATAATCACGGTCAGTGTCTTTTTCTACCTTCTCGATCGGTTGACCCGAACGGTCAGAGATGATCTTATTCAACAACTCGCGAGTCTGCAGGATGCGCTTCGCGTGAATTGCCATATCTGAGGCCTGCCCTTGTGTTCCGCCTAATGGCTGGTGTATCATCACTTCTGCGTTCGGAAGCGCGTAGCGTTTTCCTTTTGCACCAGCTACCATGAGTACAGCTCCCATTGACGCCGCCATCCCGATACAGATCGTTGAAACATCTGGTTTGATGAACTGCATCGTGTCGTAGATCGCGAGACCTGCTGTAACAGAACCTCCTGGTGAGTTGATGTAGATGGAGATATCTTTATCCGGATCTTCAGCAGCTAAGAAGAGCAATTGAGCAACGATAGAATTTGCCACGTTATCATCGATCGCACTTCCCAGCATAATAATTCTGTCTTTCAATAAACGCGAATAGATATCATAAGATCGCTCTCCACGGTTTGTCGACTCTACTACCATAGGGATTAGATTCATCTGTTTTCCTCCTAATTAGGCTGCAATTGCCATTGGGTTTGTATTTGTTTTTGGTGAAACATGTATTTTACCAAATCCTGACGTGATAAAAATGATCTTAGCCGGCTCCTGCACCGTTTCTGTTTCTTTCACCTGTACTTCCTTTTTCATAGGAAGGATGTTCGCATCCTCATTTGCCACTTCAGAATTGATCGGGAAAACAGTACCTTTGCTCTTCTTATTCACGTTGTGCCGCCTCCTTCAGGTTTTGGGTACATCGCCATTGAAACGTGATACACTTTTGCGTTCTCTTCGTTTGGTCTGTGGTGTTTTTGTATGAGAGTGGTGAGCATATCTGCATATTCCTGTAAAAATGCATTGCGGTGTTCCATGGTAGAAAGTGCTAGTTCCATTTCTACTACTGCGCTTGGTATCTCTTCTTCCTCCGATTGCTCCATTAAAGAAATGGCATCCCGCTTCATCTTCTCTGTAAGTGATAACACATGAGCAAGAGCGGTTTGATCTTGGAGTTTTTTTATCGTGTCAGAAGAGAGACCTAATGAATCTGACAATAAAAAAGAACGGCCGGCACTTACATATAGAACTTCTACAAGGTTCCTAACATTCCTTGTGCCTGCGCGAACCACAAGGCCCACTTTTTCTAGTGCTTTAAGATGATAATTAATCTTTTGAGCGGAATCGTTCATTCTTTTTGATAGCTCTGTCGCAGAACGCGGCTCTTTTAACAAACTTATGAGCTCAGATCTTACAGGATGCAATAGTGCAGCTGCTTGTTCCGGTTCTGTGACAATAAACGTCTCTGGCATTCTTTGATTCCTCTTCACTCTCATCACCTCACTTCACAATAATATATGTTCGTTACATAAAAATATTTCTTTACGTAAAATTATTTTATTACGTTCAGTATCATTTTGTCAAAGATTTGAAAAAAATATACGTTTGCCTAAAAATAAAGAAAACAGACTGATTTTCATTTCAGCCTGCTTTCTATACATTATCCTTTTTATACAAACGGTACGATTCCAAGAATGAAAAAGACCGTGGCCATTCCTGTGTTCAACCAAAACTCAGTTTTTTGATTAAAAATTTTTCGCTCAACTGCACGAAAGATAAAGATCACCATCAAGATTGAAAATAATACAGTGGGATTTTCCCAAGTCTTACCGTTATAAATAGCTAAAAGCAGTCCAAAATACATAAGAACCATCTCTGTATACACCCAGGGTTTTGGACGTTTTTTCATCCGATCTTCCCCCTATTCAGGTTGATAGTACACATTGTACGGTATGTGAGCCTATCCGGTGCATAACTTCATAGAGCTTTTTCTTCGTTCGATCCTAGCCAGTTTTTTGCCGTTGCATTTTTAAAAAGAAGACGGAGAATTAGCAACCCGATCACTCCACCAACGATAGAGCTAACCAAAAAAGGAGTGACAAAAAAGAATGCACCCGTTTTTGATCCTAAGAAAACGGTAGCAACCGGAACTGCTATAACAGCTCCTATCATTCCAGTCCCAACCCATTCTCCTATTAATGCGAACGTGTATTTTCTTCCTTTTTTATAAAGGTAACCTGCCAAAAATGCACCGATCATTCCTCCTGGAAAAGCAAGCAGAGAGCCGATTCCAATTAAGTTACGAAGCAAACCGATACTGAATGCGACGATTACCGCCGGAAAGGGTCCGAGCATCACACCAGCCATCACGTTGATCGCATGCTGAACGGGAAACGCTTTTGCTACTCCAGCAGGAATATATAACAAATGTGAACAGATCGTCCCGATCGCGACTAACATAGCCATTACAGTAAGTTTTTGAACAGATATCTTCACTTCACTTCTCTTTTCGCTGTTTGAATAGCAAAAAGCAGGTTGCTTGAAGCGGAAGAAGGATCAACTGCACCACTTATTTCTGAGATTAGAGCTACACCATCCGCACCTGCCTTAATGACTTCACTCGCGTTTTGCAGCGTAATCCCGCCGATACCAACAAGCGGAATGTTCACTTGATTGCTGCGAATTTTAGCGATTAGATCAACGCCTACAGGTTTCTTCGCATCAGGTTTTGTACTCGTCTGATAGATCGGGCCAGCACCAATATAATCGGCTCCATGTTCGATGGCATCCTTCGCCTCAGCAAGTGTGTGAGCTGACACACCTAATAGTTTACCTTCTGTTTCTTTACGAATATACGCTAGATTACCATCTGTTTGACCAACATGAAGTCCATCCGCATCAACAGCTTTCATCAAATCTAGATCGTCATTCACGATAAATAGCACATCATGTTTGTGGCATATTTCCTTTGCACGCTTTGCCATTTCTAACTGTTTCTGACCACTCAAGCAGTTAACACCTTTTTCACGAAACTGAAACGTGGTAATTCCACCTTGAATCGCTTGCACAAGAATACGATAAAAATCTTCTGGTGAACAGCAGTTCATCGTCCCTGCTACATAATAGAGTGATAGATCTTGTTGTAAACGTGTCTTTGCTTGAGTTTTCATCGATTCGCTCCCTCCTTCAACACGTGATCTTGCCAGTGGATGGATCCGTGAAATATCTCATGAGTAGATTCTAAATTATAAAGCTGGTCGAGAAGGTTTTGCTGAAAGCTCCCAGGACCTTTGGCCGTTTTCACAGCCTCTTCAGCCGCTTTAGTGAGCATCAATAGAGCAAGTGCTGTTCTTTCTAGTATCGGCAGGTCTACTTTATCTCCTGTAACTTCTTTTTTCTGATTTCCCTGATAGAGAGCCACCATTGATGTAGCAAAGCATCCTGTCCCAGTGACATAGGAAAGCATGGGGTCTCCGTGAGAAAGAACGGTTGCCCTTTCGCCATCTGAAATAACATCTTTAGTTCCAGTCATTGCAATAAGACAGCCTGTTTGCTTCGCAGCGGCTTCAGCAAGCTTGATCAATTCCTCATCTGAGTTAGCCAGATCACCATCTACTCCTCTGCCTTCCCATGCGCCTTCAGCCAAAAACTGCATCTCAGCAGCATTACCGCAAATTGTCAGAATTGTTTGGGGTCTGACCCCCTTCAATTCTGAATGTTCAAACAACAACTTTCTTACAAGCTCTTGCCTGAACGATGATAATCCTACTCCCACTGGATCAAGGACTACAGGTACTTCTCTATGCATTGCTCTTCGTAGAGCGAGTATCATAGATTTCGCTGATAATTCATCTAAAGTACCGATGTTTAGCACTAAAGCATCGGCCACACCTACTGCTTCTTCGACTTCACATGCGTCATGCACCATCATTGGACTTCCTCCTGCTGAGAGGACACCATTAGCTAGAAAGTTCATGGTTACGTTATTCGTTATATGATGAACAAGCGGCTTTTCTTCTCGTATCTGTGATACGAACGTTTTCCATTCTTGTATTCTAGTATTGTTCATGTGTAACCCTCCTATAAGCGAAATGATTGACCGGTCCATGACCAGAACCAACATCGATTCCATGTTCGATAGCGGTTTGTATGTATTTTTTTGCACTCACTATCGCATTCTCTGCTTTCTTACCAGAAGCAAGCTCAGCTGCTATAGCCGCTGAAAACGTGCATCCTGTTCCGTGTGTATTTTCTGTTTGAATCCGCTTCTCTACAAGTTCGATCATTTCAATGCCATTAAAGACGAGATCTGATACAAATTCACCATCTCCAAAGTGTCCACCTTTAACAACAACATGATCAGCACCAGCTTCAAATAAAACTTTTGCCGCTTCCATTCTAGCTTCACTGCAGTCTATCTTTATCCCTGTTAATGCTTCTGCTTCTGGAATGTTAGGTGTGACGATTTTTGCGAGTGGAAGCATGCATGTTTTCATCGCATGAAGTGCTTCTTCACCTAACAACGTTGCACCTCCTTTTGCGATCATGACTGGATCGACCACTACGTTTTTCCATTGAAATTCCCTTATCATATATGCTGTTCTCTCGATATACTCACCTGAAAAAAGCATTCCTGTTTTAATGGCATCAGGCGTCAAGTCACTGCCTATTGACTTCAACTGAGCTTCTAATCCCTCTATTGTCACTGGAAATATCCCTTGAACACCTGTTGTGTTCTGTGCAGTAACTGCAGTAAGAACCGACATACCGTACACTCCTAGTTCTTGAAACGTTTTTAAATCAGCCTGAATTCCTGCTCCACCGCCACTGTCTGATCCTGCGATCGTAAGGGCTTTATTCACTTTTATCAAATGTCCCATACACTTACCTCCTAGTTATCTATGCAAAAAAGCCACCCGCTTATTTAGCGGGTGGCTTTAAATTTCAAGTCATAAAGAAAACGATAGTTTATCCACGCCGCTTCCCTACGCCAGTATGAACTGGATCAGGTTCAAAGGGTCGAAGGTCATAACCTTCTCTCAGCTTACAATAAGCACCCCTAGCGAAATAACAATATTGAGTTAACACAATCCTACTCATACATAAACAATAATGTCAATATTTTTTTAGGTTATCGGTTTCAAAAAGTTTAACCCTCTTGAAATACGGGGAAATAATAACTAACACAGAATCACAACATAAAAAACATAGAAATAAAACATTCGTAACAAAAAGTTTTTACCAGAAATAAAAATGACAATTCATTAACATTTTTACCAGAAGGTGGTGAAAGTAAGGTACTTTAGAAGCAATAAAGAAATTTTTTCTGAATTTTCAAACAAAATGGTTGTCATTAGGCATCTTGCTCAGTATACTAGTAGAAACCTAGAAACATAAAAGGTTAAATTGGATAGGGAGATAATTTAAGGAGGGAAACAGGATGAAAGACAAAAATGCTTCTTTTAACAAGAACCAAAATGAAATGGTGCAGTACAAACAACAAAAAAGAGACCCATTTGCCTTCAGCCTTATTGCCCAAATGGTACTGGATGAGGCCCTTCACAATTATTACAGAGAGTATTATGAAAGAGAAATTGACAATGCCTTGGATACAAAAGATAAAGAACGATTTATGAAATTGAGCGCAGAGTACAAAGCGTTTCTCAGTTAGTGCTTTTGGACGGCACACTCTTTAAAAAGGTGCCGTAAAAGCCAAAACACCCTTTCAGCAAACGGTGGAATCATCCGTGCTGCAGAGGGTGTTTCTGACGTCCCCGTTACTGACAAGTTAATACCTATTTTCTAAGTCAAAGTTGTCGGTGATTCCGGCTTTTTCTTTTGCTCTTTTTTCCTCTTTAACCACCACACATAAATCACAATGGCTACGATCACCCAGATCGGCGCAAGACCCAATAAACTTACTACAACAAACGAAATAGCAGACATTAAAAAGTTAACTGTATCCATAAAAAGGACCTTCGTTTTTGCCCACGTATTTAAACCTTCCGTTTGAAGTGTTTTCGCTTTTAAATTTTTTACTTGAAATTGAATCGTAACTGTTGAATAATCACTTTGATTTTGCAAAAAATTCAAACGACCCTCTACCTGTTCGATCTCTTCTTGAACAGCAGCCAGATCACTCGATATCTTTAACAAATCTTCTGTCTTCTGAGCATTCTTCATAAATGCTTCAAGCCGCTCTCTTACTTGTTGTTTGGCTTTTAAACGTGAAGATAGATCCACGTATTCTTCTGTAACATCTTCTCCACGAATATTTTCGTTCGGAGTGCCCTTACTCAAGCTTCGAACCTCTTCTAAGAAAGGACGAAAACTTTTCATCGGGACACGAACAACCATCACACCAGATTCATAATCTTTCTCTCCTGTACTCGTGTTCGACTCTACTATATAACCGTCCATTGATTCTAACTTTTTCCGAACCGTTTCCATCGAGGTTTGTAATGTATCCACTGTAATCTCAATATCAGCTTGATAGATCACTTTTCTTTCGTTCTTCATTTGTTGTTCTTCTTTGCCATTCTCGGATTCGGAACTCTGATTTTCTTCTGTAGTGGTGTCCATTTTTGCTTCTGACTTACTGCCACTATCTCTATCTACAGCTTTATCACTATTTGAACTGCTATCACTGCTACATCCACTCAATAAAATCACAGCAACGAATACCCATAATTTCCATATCTTCCACATATCGTATTTCCCCCTTTTTGGCTTAGACGCTTTTTACAAGAAAAAGGTTTCAGTTCCCAGAAAAACCAACCTATTGAATGATTTTTTCTGAGACATTTTTATGATAAAATAGTGTCTGATGATTTGTAGTTTGAAAAAAAACCGATTTATGCTAGTATGTACAGGATAAGTAAGTGGTTTACTGGAGGAATAGCATGTCAATGATAGGAAGAAATGATCCGTGCTATTGTGGCAGCGGAAAAAAATATAAAAAATGTTGCTTACATAAAGAAGAGCAAACACGTGAAGTATCCTTTCATCAAGAAGGACTCATCAAATATGCTCTAGAGAACTATCAGCAGGATTTAGCTGAACGTACTTCTAAGTATGTGAAAAAATACCCTGTTGCTAAAGAGCAAGAACAAACATACGCGAACATTGCTGTTTGTTGGGAGATCTTCTGCTCAGAGATTAAAGAAAACAAGACCCCTGTTCAACTTTATGTAGAAAAAGTGAAGAATTCTGTTAAACCAGAAGTAGCTGAAATTCTAGCTGGCTGGACAACTGCTACACCATCTTTATATAAAGTTTTAGAGCAAAAGACAGGATTCATCTTTACCGTTCAGGATATTTGGACAGAAGCTGTGTATGATGTAACGATCAATGCTGCTGAAAAGCCAAAAACGGAAAGTGCTCTACTTGGAACACTCGTTTCAAACGGGATCAACCATGAGTTTTATGTTGGATATGTAGAGATGCCGATGACTGAACTTCCGCCGTTAAAAGCAGCGATAGAAAAGATTCAGCCTCAACAAGATCCAAAAGTTACGTTCAAGAACGAATTCCCTGCTGTTCTGCAGCTCGCTTTGATCGATATTAGTGCTGGTGTACCTCAATCTCAAGTTGAGAAGAAGGAAGCTTCTTCTGCTTCTACTAAAGTTGAAAAAGCAGAAGAAGCAACAGATCTAAAAGACGAAAAATACAACGCTGTAACTGAACTCGTTAAAGCGAATGCTGAGACCGAAGTTGTAGAAGAAGCAGAAAAGCTTTGGAGTGAGTACGTTACAGAAAGCAAACCTGCTATTCGTAAAGAAGAAATTTACGCGGCTGCTCTTGATTATCTCGTGTCAAAAGATATTCGAGGAATCGCTTCTACTCAAGCAGAAACAGCTAAAAAATATGGTGTTTCACCTGCTAGTCTATCTTCACGATATCGTGAGATGAAAGAACTTTTAAGCGTATAAACGTTTTTTTCGACTACCCGCCTGATGCCTCAGGTGGGTTTTTATTTTGTTATTTCGCTCTATCCAATAATACACGGAAAGTTCCGCAACTTTAATAAAGATAGCTGTAAAACAATCTAATGAATCGTTTTAAGTATCGTTTAGACTACGTGAATTCTCTACTAGTCTTACAATTTCTGATGCAGGCAAAAAACACATACAATCTTCAAATGTCACTACTTCTTAAAAAAGACAATGTATTCAGTTTTTTAAGAAGTGTTTCTAAAGAGTGATATGGCTTAAAGTTCCTTTCTGCGCATTAACTGTTTTTTTATGAAAGCTTTCTCGATCAGATGATTAAGCTGTCGTTCTAGTTCCTTTTTTTCTTGTGCATCTGTTTCATGCCTTATCTTTTTCTTCAGTTCACGAATCATAAGCTTTTCTTCTGATGAAAAATGAGAAGAATGCAGCATCATGTTCACCTCATTTCAGATTTGATCCACTGAACCTCCCTTTGTCTTAAGGATAAGATAATCTGACCACCAGAACATTTGATATGTCATATAATCTGACACTTTTTTATAGGTATTTGCCTTTTTTCAAAAAAAAAATAATTCTAGGCTTGAGTTCAACTTATCAAGTTTAAAGAATGGTTCAATAGAAACTGGCGGACCTCTCGTGTTTTTATCTTCATAAGTCGGAGATCTCGCCCTAAAGATGAACGAATGATAAAAAGACCTCCACACCAGAGGTCTTTTTCTTGTTTAAGGAAATTATTCTGTTTTTGAAGCTGGCTGCTCATGGCTTAACTCTGATTGAGCAATAACGACAGAAACTCCTTGTTGTTCAATGGCTGATAGATGGTCTCTCGGTGCATCATCATCTGTGATAACAACATCTACATTCGTAACAGGACCAACTTTTGCAAAAGCGTTAACTCCTATTTTGTAATGAGGAAATACACCAATGACTTTACGAGAGACCTTTCCAACAGCACTCATAAAAGCAGCTACTTCTGGCGTTGCCGTACTTATCCCTCTTTCAGAGATCCCGCCACCTGTAGCAAATGAAACATCAAAAGAATACTGACTGATGAGATTGGTTACTAAGGCATCCGTCATGTTGCCTGATTTTTTCACTTTTCCACCGACCATATAAAGATCAATGTTCTCATTCTTGCGAAGTGCATCAGCAGTTGCGGTTGAGTTGGTCACAACTGTTAATCGGTAGTGAGGAAGATGCTTTACAATCTCATGGTGCATGCCTCCTCCACTTAGGAAGATGGTATCGTTCTCTTTGATGTACTTTACAGCTTCCTTCGCAATAGCTTTCTCATACTTTGATCCTTCTCCAAAACGAACTTCATTCGGCGAAGGTCCTTTTTTTACTTCTGTTACAGGAATTGCGCCACCATGTGTACGTTTAAGCAGCCCATTATCCTCGAGAGATGATAAGTCTCGGCGTATAGAATCAATCGAAACTTGGAGGGCATCTGATAATTCTTTTGCAAGCACTCGTCCTTCGTTCTTAAGCACTTCTAAAATCTTTTCTCTTCTTTCTTCAGAAAACATAATTATTTCCTCCATTACCTCTTATTTCCACGTGGTACTGTAATCATATGCTGTTTCATGCTTGTTTGTCAAACGATTTTTGCATGTTTTTTCCTGATTTAAATTAAAACAAGCTAAAACAAGCACTGATGGTAGCTTGTTTTAGCCCGAATTGGAAGATAAATAGATTATTAATGGAAGTTTTCCAGTTTGTACTTCTGACAAATACAAATGCCATACATTTGTATTTGTCTGGGGTCAGACCCCTAGTCCTCTACTTTGATCAGGAAGAGGCGCTCGTGAAACCGGCCCTGTTTTCTAGCCTTCTCCTGCCTGATTTCATCCAGTTCTCTTAAAGTAAGTTCATGCACTTTCGTTAACGCGATTAAAATCTCGAACAGCTCTGCCAGTTCTTCGGCTGCATCTATCTCACTTTTGGCTTCACGATACTCTTTTACGCCTTCTGAAAGCTTTTTCTTAAGTTCACTTTCAAACTCCTGATTTCCAAGAATCCGAAATGTCCCTTTCTTCCCTGCCTGTTCGAGCAGTTCTGGTATTTTATCTCTCACTAATTTATTGTAATACGCCATTGGCTCTTTTCCCTTCCAGCAATTTCACAGCATCTCAAAAAAACTTTCCTATATAAACGATATGCATCATGTTAGTTTTTTAGCAGAAACAACTCCCAAAAAAATGATGGCAATCAATCCGAATACCGGATACAAATAATGAAGAAGTTCAGAATATCCTACTTGACTTAACAAGTAGCTTCCTGTCATTAAAACGATTAAGATGACTTGATTGGATAACCTGACATTTCTTTGCAACGCTCCTGCTAGCCCGAAGATGTTTCCGATCAGTGTCGAGAAGATCTCACCGTAGATCACGAAAACAAAAATATAATGAACTACTACACCAAGACTCCCTACTATTTCAGCGATCGGTATCTCATAGCTCATGACACGCGGAACAGAATAGAGCACATACTGACTATTTAATAGAATAAACGTTAATCCTAGGCCACCTAAAAAACCGCCCCACTTAATAACGGATTCATCTTTAGCTTCTCTTGAAAGTGGAACAAGAACGGCTTGTGCCAAAGTTAAGTTAAATGCTGCATAGGCAAACGGACTTACAATCCATCTCCAATCACCAACAAAGTCTTCTTCAACAAATAACTGCCTTCCTGAAGAAAGATCAAACATGGACACTGACAATACGATAGAAAAGAATATCATGATGGGTACGATCAATGAGTTTGTCCAAAGAATACCCTCTATCCCTTTTTTCATAACGAAGTAGGTTACGAGTAACGTTAATAGAATTCCCATTTGATAAGGAAGATGAAGCTGTTCCCAAAACAAAGCTCCTGCACCTGATAACATGACTCCAGTTACTCCAAAGAGCATGATCAACATCAATACGTTTACGATTCGTGAGGTGACCGCTCCAAACAAATATTGATTCATCTGATCAAAAGAGGTTGCACCTAACCGCTTTGCCATAATCATAAGTTTTGTACCAATCATGATAAAAAGAAAGCCACTGATCAGAATACCCACAAAACCGGCTGAGCCGTATCTTGTAAAAAATTCAACAATTTCTCTTCCGGTAGCAAACCCAGCACCTACAACAGTGCCGATGTAAGTGGCGGCTATCTGCAGTATTTGTTTCATTCGACTACTCATGCCCTCACCTCCATGGCCATATCTTTACAAACATATGCATGGACAAGGATTTTAGAAGAAAAAGAAAAAACAGCAAGATTTCTCTTGCTGTCATAAGATCACTTATTAAATATGTATGGCTTCACTGTATCCTTCAGTTATTACCCTGTTCTTTCCCTGCCTCTTTGCAACGTACAAGCTATTGTCGGCACCCTCAAAGAATGCTTGTTTATGCATCCCTCTTCTGTACGTTTGTAACCCAGTACTGATTGTTATGTTCTCTTGCTTCACTTCGGGGTGCTCTAGCCTTTGTATGACCAATCGAACTTTTTCTAATAATGCAAAGGCTTGTTCTTCACTTATATCATTTAAGATAACCACAAACTCTTCTCCGCCGTACCGTGCGACAAAATCATCTGTGGTCACATTATCTTTTATAGCCTTCGCAATTCGTTTCAACACGATATCTCCAATGCCATGACCATATGTATCGTTGATTTTTTTAAAATTATCTATGTCCATAACCGCTAAATGAACCGGGTAATGATACGTTTCCGCTTGAAGCAGCAACACATCCATATATTCATAAAAGGCCATGTGATTGTACAAACCTGTTAGAGCATCTGTCTTCACTTGCTTTTCCATAATTGTCGATTTCACCATTAGGTCTTGATGATCTGCCTGCGCTTTATTTAGTTCTTTCGCCATCTCATGCCCTCGACTCATGATTCCGACACAGATAGCTGTTGAGGTTAAGAGAATACATATCATTGAGATTTGATCCATTACATCATTCATGTCCTTTAAGACCGGATGGAAAGTTGAAAGCAGCAGATAGATAATTGAGCTGAGAGCAAATGATAACCATACTTTTTTCTTTTGGAAATAAATCGTCGAAATCAACATAGGAAAGAACAGACTCGTATACATAACATACATTTCATAATGAACGCTGATTAAGATGGCAGAGAACATACTTGCTGTCCAAATTATTATGTAATCAATGTATATTGTTTTCTTTTTAAAACTCCATTCAGCCAAACTAACCATAAGAATTAAAAGTGCTGTTGGTAAAACAATGTACATCCCAATAAACTCTTCTAATGTTTTAGATGTAAAAAAACTGTTAATGACCTCTACACACACTGACACAAAGATGACAACCCAAAATACATTTATAATTTTCCGATTCCAGGCGATGTGATTTAAGTGTGCAGGCAGGTGTTTCTTTTCCAATACATTCACCTCATCTACACGTATCCAAAATCATTATAACATTTTTTTCCTTCTTTCATTTTGTTTTCTAAATTATTTCTTTTCCAACACATAGCTCTTTTTAAAAAAATTTCTGCACATATAAAATGAAAAACGCACAGCAAAATGTCTGCTGTGCGGTTATTTTTATACAATATTTATTTGATTTTCAAACGTTTCTTTTTAGGTAGTTTATCAAGGAGCCAGCCTCTGCCTACTTCACAAAAACGAATCGGCATCTCAAGTGTCGCGAGTATCTTATCCTTTCCATGAATGGTAAGTAATCCTGTCTCATCGTTCACTTGATCAACAACTGCATTTTCGGTACCCGATAGCGGAAACGCCCATTTGTTGTTACCAGAGTCCTTGATCTTAATCATTCTTCCGTCACAAGTTACTTTGTGGCAATGTGGAGGCAAGCCTAACGTAATTTTATTCATTTCATTTCTTTCCTCCCTTTCCGGATTTGTTTCATTGTAACAGATATAGTGCGTGTCTGACTCCCTATTTTTTAAATTTTTTGACTATTTAACACATTTGAAATAATGCTTCAAAAAATTAGGGGACGAGTAGTAGGTAATCGCCAAAGCGTATCGTTTCGCACAAACATATACTATACAAATTGGAGTTCAAAGGGGGAACGAACGAGTGGAAAAATGGTCCATGCTATACAATATGACTGTAGTGTCATTAGGAGCAGTTGCGAGCTTCCTATTTGGTACACCCGGCATGTTATTCAAGACGCTTATCTTATTCATTGTATTAGACTATTTAACCGGCATGGCTGCTTCAGCTTACGAAGGTAGATTGAACAGCAAAGAGGGCTTTAGAGGTATACTAAAAAAAATGATCATATTCGCGATCGTCGCAGCGGCCCATTCTCTCGACCAATTGCTAGGTGGAAACTATATCCACAGTGCCACCATCTTTTTTTATCTATCTAATGAATTGTTATCGATCATTGAGAATGCAGGAAGAATGAATGTTCCAATTCCTTCTTTCATAAAAAATGCCGTTTCTCTGTTAAGACAGAAAAACGACAATCAAAATAAGTAATGGTTAATTGGAATAAAATTGTGAGATCTTTTTTGCGATCGCTTGCGCATCGATCTGGTATTCACCAGCATCAATGCGTTTTTTTATATCTAATAATTTCTTTTCTCTTATGTTTAATTGAGTACTTTCATGCAGCACTTTTGCTTCATTAGATATGTATAATTCGTCTTTAGCAAATGATGGCGGCTTTACAGAAGGCTGCTGATAAACTTTATTCACATCATATTTTCGCTGAACGGGTTGTTGTCCGTCAATTCTCATGATTTCACCTCTTCTGAATATTGAAATGTGCCAAGCCATTTCCATTTGTCATCATAATCTAAGTTGTCCAACAATCTGAAGAACAATTCTTGTCCTGATGTATCCCATTTTACTTCAAACTCATTTCCGTTTTCTTTATCCTTACAAAAAGAATGAATCCACTGTGAAGTAAACAAGTAAGGCGTAAACTGTTCAAAGTCTAATAGATGTTTCTCTAACAATTGAATGACATCATCATGTGTAAGTTTATGCATCATTAGAATCGTCCTTTGTTTGTGGTCGTCTTAACCTGTGACTATATAATTCGGCCACAATCTGTTTTTTGAGGGTATAAGAAAAAATACTTTCAAAATTTTCTAATGTTCGTTGTTGGCACCTTCGTGCTTTAAGGAATTTTACCCGCTATCCCGGTATGTATAAACCTATTTCCTTTCTACGAATCAGATGAAAGGTCTATAATGGGAATTAAAGAAATACATAACAGAAGGTGTTTACATGAAATTAACGTTCTCTTCTCTTCAATGGATGGTATTTATCCTTGCAGGTAGTTTAGTAGCTCCCATCGCTATTGGTGATGCATTTGGAATGACACAAGCGGAAACCGCAGAACTATTACAGCGGTCATTCTTAATTATTGGTGCATCTGCGATACTTCAAGCACTATTTGGTCATAAGCTGCCAATCAATGAAGGTCCAGCCGGATTATGGTGGGGTGTTTTTACAGTTTATGCGGGCATTGTAGCTTCTGGGGCTTTAACAGTGGCTGACGGGCTGCAGCAACTGACAGCCGGCATGCTGATCAGCGGAATTCTTTTTTTACTGCTAGGCCTGTTTCGTATTATCAGTTCGGTCAGAGCTCTTTTTACGCCTTTAGTAACGGGTACTTACTTAATCCTTCTCGTCTCACAATTGAGTGGTTCTTTTATTAAGGGTATGCTCGGTATTGGATACCTGCAGGAAGGCGCAGATACCAAAGTAGCTCTTACTTCACTCTTCATCTTAATTTTGTCTATCGTACTTGGAAAATCCCGTGTGAAATGGTTAAGAAGTTATTCCATCTTGATTTCTTTGTTACTCGGTTGGGGACTTTTTAAACTCTTGAATTTAACAAAAGAAACGATGCATAGTCATACGACTTTTGCTTTTCCAGAATTATTCGCTTGGGGAATGCCAGAACTATCTTCCGGAACGATCATAACTTCCCTATTCGTGGGAATGCTTTTACTAACAAATATGGTAGCTAGTATTAACGTGGTCGAAAAAGCGTATGAAACTGAAAACAAAGATTATGAACCTATCAATTACAATCGCTCATCCATCATGATGGGGATAAACACATGGATAGCAGGTCTATTTTCAGCTGTTGCAAGTGTACCGATCTCAGGTGCTGCTGGATTTATATTAACGACAAGAATGTTTAGCAAATTAGCATTCATCCTTGGTAACGCACTTATTATCTTGATTAGTTTTTTTCCGCCACTTACCTTTTTCTTTGCTGGTATTCCTGCACCGGTAGGATATGCAACGATCTTCCTTCCTTTTTCAAGTATGATTGGTCTAGCTTTCAAAGAATATAAAAGTGAATTAAAATCGGAAAATAATCTTTTTATTATCAGTACTTCCCTTATGGTCGGAATCGGAAGTCTCTTTATTCCTGCTGCCGCATTAAAAGAGTGGCCGAATATTATTGTAACTTTATTAAGCAATGGCCTGATTATGGGTATGCTCAATTGCATGATTCTTGAACAGTTTTATAAACGCAGAAATTCGCATCAGCAAGTTCAAAAAGAAAACTAAAAATGAAAATAAAGAAGGGCTCCCTTAATACTGGGAGCCCTTCTTCTTAAAGTCTTTCTGAAACCGAAATTTGCGAGTGAAAATTGAAAACCGCCTCTGCTAATTCTTTTCCATGATCAAACATCATTAAATGTGTCGTGTTTGGAATAACAACAGTCTCACTGTAAGGCAAATCTTTTTTTGCCGAATCAATGAAATTTAAAGATTTTTCAAAGTGGTCTTCTTTTTCAGCAGGTAGAAATAGAACAGGCGATTGAACCTTTTTATACCATGTTAAGAAATTCACATAATAGATTTCTGATATGATCTTCTTCATCGTTTCGCCGGTAGTAATATTGCCTACTTTTCCGTTCTCTTTCAGACGAGGTTCATACGCAGCAATATAATCAGCTCGTTCCTTGTTCCATGGTAACCATTGTTCTCTATAAGCCTGTTGAAATTCTTCTACCGATTCGTAATCTGGATCTAATTGTCCTTCGAACTTAGCAAGATGCTCATCTAAAGTCTCATCGTAAAGACCATGCTCACCAGAATCATTTATGATGGCACCGTCTATGTTGGCAAGTGACAACACGCGATCTTGCCGCATCGCTGTAAAGTATAACCCAATCATACATCCGTACGAGCTTCCTACGAGATGAGCCTTATTAATCTCGAAATGATTCATTACACTTTCTAAATCGTTTGCCGTGTCTTCGAATGAATATCCCTGATCAGGTTGATCAGATTTTCCATGTCCACGAAGGTCATAACTTATTATTCTATAATGACTCTTAAAAAAAGGAATCACTGGATGCCATCCCTTAGCTGTTCCACCAAGGTAGTGAATTAAAATTAACGTATCCCCCGAACCGCCATAATCATAACCTGAAAGCATTGTGCCATCATGAGATTGTATCTTGTGTTCTTCAACTAGAATATCCATTTATCTTACCTCCTCTTTCATACGCCTTTGCAGATTTGGTTTTGTACGAGATTGGATCTCGTTCAATTTATTTTTTATATCTTGTTCAATATCTCTTTGAAAGAACGTTGCAAATTTGCAGAGATAAGCGATGCTATCAGCAATTTCTTTTCCAATGTCTTCTGCAACTTCTTCCTTTGCGAGTCGAAAAGCTTTTCCCTCTTCAACACCTTCTTCTTTCATGTCATACGCCCTATTTAACATTCTTCTTAATTCTTCGGCAATCTCTGCTATTTCAGTAGTTAATAGTAAATGATTAAGCAAAAGAGATTCCGTACTCTTATCAGCACTTTCTTGACTAATCTCCCATCCTCTTTCCAATTGAAAAGCCTCTAACTCTTTATGAATCATTTTCATATCAAATTCCTCCGTTCTTCATCTTACCCCCTACATAATTCTCCAAAATTCCACAAAAACCTTTTAAACACTTCTATATTAGGGTATATAACAAGGTATAATATGACCAGAATACGGAGGTTGTACAATGGAACGCAAAATGGCAAACCGACCTAATTGGAAAAGAGTAACAGACAGACATTTTGAAGTAACGCATAAGGAAAATTCTTGTTTTAATGGGAAAGTAACAGCAATCCATCTAAAACAAGTTTCAGAACCATTACTTGTTAACTATAAAGATCATGAAGTATGTATCGCTGACTCTGGATATACATGGTTGCAGCATTTTCCGGAAGGAGAAAAATACACAATCACTACGGTATTGGACGATAACGGTGAAGTTGTACAATTCTATATTGATATGTGTATCGATCATGGGGTGGACGAAAATGGAATACCTTGGTTTGATGACCTCTATTTAGATATCGTTATTCTTCCTGATAAAGAACTCTTTCTTTTAGATGACAACGAGTTGATGGAAGCTTTCAAAAAAGGGGATATTAATAAAGATCAAATGAAACTCGCTCATGAGACGGCTCAAAAAATCATTTCGATGCATAAAGAAGGAAAGTTTGAACAATTAGAAACATGCACCGAGCATGCTGAAGAATGGGTGCAAGAAAATAAGTTTCTTTGATAAGAGATATAGAATAAAAAAACCAGAGGGCCCTTCCCTCTGGTTTCATCTATTTATTCACATTGTTGTATTTCTCTAAAAAACGCATAGCATCCTCTACTTCATCTAACACTTGTGATCCGAGGATCCCTTCTTCCTCATCTAAAAAAGTAACTTGGAAATAACCACTTTCTCCTTGTGGAACATACCTCATTCTGACAAGTTCCGGCTGTTGATCTTCTTCTCTCCAAAACTCTAATTCTTGTTCAGGATTGTTCATCAATTGTTCAATTTGATCACTATTCATCTGAAAGACACCTCTAGAATACTCTATTTAATTTAGTATATACATTTTTACCCTAATTAAAATCCTCTAAACCATCAGCAACATCCGACATTTCCTGGGGAATATTGTCTATGTCTGTTATTGCATGTAAGGAGTAATCCTCACCCATCGTGTTAAAGCTTCTTCCGTACTTATTATTTCTGCAAATTCTTTATGAAGATGTGCAAGAGCAGACTCATGTACATCCTGCGCAGAAAAAACTGTACCATCATATGATTGAATTTTAAATGCAGCAGTAGCATCATGGATTAGAGACACGCTAAAACCATAATTTGCTGCCATTCTTGTAGTAGTGAAACACAATGGTTCGTCGTTAAACCAATAATCAAGATGTGTTCGATTTCATGTGTTTCTAATGTTTCTTTAAGCTCCGTTCCAATAAAAGCACTATTAACGCTCTTAATGAACAAAGGTTCACCATCTTTAGGTTCAAAGCCTGTTTTCAACTGATAACCTAATTTCGAAGGGTGCAATGGTGAGTGTTCGTTTTCTGATTGGTGCTGCACATGAAAGACCGGCAACCCCACCTCTCGAAAGGCACCAAGCAATGTAAGCATATTCACTTCAGCATTCGCATTATTTCGTTCTCCCCAGAAATTTGTATCATCAAATCCTTTTTGAACATCAACAATAAGCAAACATGCTTTTTTCACATTATGATCTCCTTATATTCAAACTGTGCTTCTTATTACATTACATTTTCGATAAGACTTTAATTTTTCCTTCCGTACTATTTCTGATATAAATCTCATATTTTTTAAGTATCTTAGACAAGCCACATGAATAGGGGGCACCCATTGAACGAAATCTTAATATTGAGTGTTCATTTCGTTGTGCTTGGTATCAGTTTAGCTATTCCAATCGGCCCTGTTAAACTCGAGATGATCAAACATGGGTTATATGGTGGGTTTTGGCCATCTTGGCTCGTTGGAATTGGGGCAGTTTGTGCGGATCTATTGTTTATGTCACTTATCTTTCTAGGACTCTCGCCTTTCCTACATGAAAGATGGATAACAGTTTGCATGTTGCTAACCGGAATTATGATGCTAAGTTACTTAGGAATTTCAACCATCAGAAATTCCGTTACATCCTTAAACCTACTCAAAGAAAACAATAAAAACGTAAAAAAACCTTTTTGGACAGGTTTTGTTATCGCTCTCATGAATCCTTATAATTTTTTGTTTTGGTTTGGTGTATATGGTGGTTCTCTTCAAAGCATACCATCTACATCAAATGATTTGATCAAAATTGGGTTAAGTCTTTGCATAATAGTGGGAATTATTTTATGGAACCTTAACGTGGCTTTTACCGTTCATTTTTTTCGTACGCTGATCAATGACTTTACAATAAGGTGGGTAGCAAGATTAGCTGGAATCGGTTTACTTGCCTTCTCTAGCTTCCTTACGTATAAATTATTCACATTGTTTTCATAAAGCAAAAGGCGCTGACTAAAAATAGTCAGCGCCTCAAGTTTTTTACTTATCATACTTGTCTCTATCTGATTGTTTCTCTTCTTCTCTGTCTAACTCTTCTTCATACTCCTCGTGATTTCTGTTCTGAACCACATTTCTTTCTTTTCCTGTAATGTCAGTAGCTACAAAACTTTCATATTCTTCTACAAATCCGTCATCATCATCAGAGTCTTCATACATCTCGTTATAGTCTCTTTTATCAGGATCGGTAAAGTCTGAAGGCGTTTCACTCGTACCATATTTAGCAACGGACTGCCATGCATCTTCTCCATCAAAGAATGTAGCATCCTTATTGTCATTGCTTCTAGTTTTATAATCTGGACCAATAACCTCTTCTTCAATAGGACGGTCATCTGATGAGTTTTGTGCAGGACTATGCTCTTTACAATATAGCGTAAAAGGGACTATCTCTAAACGTTCTTTCAGAATGTCATTGCCACACGTTTTACAAATTCCGTACTCGCCTTTTTCGATACTTTTTAAAGCTGTGTCTATATCTTCCAGCTCTTTTTCATGTAGATCATTTAGAGCAATATCTTTTTCCTTTTCAAATAGTTCTGTGCCGAGATCACCAGGATGATTATCATAATTAGACAGTTCGCCTGTTGATTCTTTCGGAAATTCTGAATCATTACCAAAAGACTCGTTTCTTTCTCTCATACCTTTTATCTCTTCTTTTCGTGATAATAAGATTTGTTTAAAATGGTCCATTTCTTGTGTAGATAATGCCATGATTCAATCTCCCTTCTTACTTCCATATACCATTTCATACCCTTTATTCCGAATAATTATCCATCCTGTGTATTTTGCACCATTATCATACATGCTATACTAATCAACAACTCATTACCTCTGTTACCTATAACTACACCGTTCGTTTCTCCGCTTCTAAATCATCAAACAGTCTCTTGTAAATCGAAATACCTATTTTTTAGCAAAAAATGTTCTAAAGTGTTGAAAAATTGCTTTTTTTCCAACTTTTTGTAAGGTATGCTAATAATATCTTTTTAAAGTAATAGTAAGAAAGGCGGTGAATCATGAAAATTTATGAGAGTTTTGAAAAACGTTTATTAAAAAATTATGTGATTGGTTCAACCGCTGCTGTTTTAGGAGTAGGAGGCGTATTTGTTTTTACTACCCTCCGTTTGTCCATGTTTGAATTTATGATCTTGTGTGGTATTCTTCTTACTTCTTGTGTGATTATGTTTTCACTGGAATATGTTTTCTTTCGAATGCATACAGCTATTTTTAAAAATTACTTTTCAAAACAAAAACCTGCTTTACAGCTCGCTGAAAAAACATATTTTCACGCGCATCATTTCCCGATCAGAACTGTAAAGAGAATTCTCGGTCCTCATCTGTTAGGATTATCTATACCAGCGCTATCCTTAACTGCTATAGCGATCTCACTAGATTATTTATCACTTCCCTATTATTACATGTATCTGGCATCACTCGGAGCGATTTTAGTAGCAGGAATGCATGCGATTATCGAATTCTTTTTAACCACTAAGGCCGTTCAGCCTGTGCTTCGTAAAATTCAAGAAAGAACGCTTAAGGACCATGGGAAAATACTTTCTTTAGCAACGTCTAAACACATATCTATTCAACGTAAAATTCAGTGGAGTACTTTATTTATTGGAACGTTTCCACTTCTTTTATTCGCACTTGCAAATCAAGTACGACTATACCATCTATCAGCGCCTGTGAATGGATCGTATTGGAGCTGGGCTTTCTTTATCTTATTAATCGGTATCTCTTTTGCTATCTATGGAGCCTATTTGTTGTTTAAAGATATCCAGCAGCCTATGGACGAACTTCAAGCAGGCATGTATGAAGTCCGCACCGGAAATTCTAATGCAAAAGTTCATGATCTGTATTCAGATGAATTTTCTAAACTCATAAAGGGTTTTAACCATATGGCTCATGCGATACAATCTCGTGAGCATGAAAATAAACAGCTGCTCGAAAGTTTTTTCGCGACTATGGCCGCAACCTTGGATGCACGTGATCCATATACAGCAGGACATAGTTTACGAGTTGCTGATTATGCAATGAAGATCGGTCAGATGGCTGGATTGCCGTTTCAACAATTGGTACAGCTTCGGAAAGCCGCACTTTTGCATGACATTGGAAAAATTGGAATACCCGATGTAGTTCTACTAAAAGAATCTAAATTAACATCAGAAGAATTTGAGCAAATAAAAAAGCACCCGGTAATAGGTGCTGATATCCTTGCTCAAGTACAGCCTTTCGATGCTATGCAACCGTTGTTACCTGGGGTTCGTTATCATCATGAACGCTATGATGGGAAAGGTTATCCTGAACAGCTGGCTGGAGAAAACATTCCTATTTTCGGAAGGATTATTGCTGTTGCCGATGCTTATGACGCAATGACGTCTGATCGGCCATATCGTAAAGGGATGACTCATGAAAAGGCATTGGCCATTTTGGAAGATGGAAAAGGCACACAATGGGATCCATACTTAGCCCAACTTTTTATTGAAGAGATGTCATTAAAATCTATTTCTTAAAACAGGAGGTTATTTTTGAATACATACGATCATTTTCCAGTTATTGAAACAGATAGACTTAGACTAAGACCAGTCATTGAGTCAGATATAAAGGAAATTTATGCAGCGTTCTCAGATGGTGACGCATTACGTTATTATGGAATGGCACCTTTACAAACTGAAGAAGAAGCCTATGAGCTTATTCAAGCGTTTGAAAAAGGATTTACTACAGGAAGTTCAATACGTTGGGGAATCATCTTAAAAGAACAAGATAAACTCATCGGAACATGCGGATTTCACAATTGGAGCAAATCAGATCGAAGGACAGAGCTTGGTTATGAACTAAATCGTGCCTATTGGAATAACGGATTCATGATCGAAGCGTTACGAGCCATCCTTCATTACGGATTCAACGGGATGGAATTTAATCGGATAGCCGCTGTGATCAGACCCGAAAACAAAGTTTCCCGTGCGTTAGTGTCTAAACTTGGTTTTCATGAAGAAGCTTTACTACAGGAACACCAAAGAGTGGGTGACCACTACTATGATATGTACATCTATTCCCTACTAAAAAAGAACGCAGATTTGTATGAACAAGAAGCTAATAGTCTTTAGCTTCTTGTTTTTTGTACTCTTTTCTAAAGCTTTGGAGCTATTTAAACTTGTTGCTTTGCCAGTAACCATAAAGGCAAAGAGCACCTTCTTGATCTATTCGCCTATTTACGAAGATAGCCCTACATTAATCCGAAATAGGTTTCAAAGTAACTTACTAGAGGTATGAAAAGGAAAAAGGAGGTAATCAGGTATGGAACAAAAAGGAACGTTTTATGTAACGGCGAAAGGTGATTTACAGCCCCTTCCTACTGACGACCATGTTCATTATTTTGAGATTCTAGCTTCTTATGATGAGAAGCAACAGCTAGAACATCTTTTTGCTGAAATGCATGCGAACAATAAACAAGAAGGCTTGGATATTTTCTCACCAAAAAGACACTTTTCCGAATCACATGCTGAATACCATCGAGGAAAAGACAGCAAGCTTGTATACGAGTTATTTAGATATCTCTACTTATTAGGAACTGAAAAAACAAAGCGGGAAATTGAAGAGATGGAAGTTTTGCCAGAATTGTATGAAGCAAGCCATGATACGATTGAAAAAGTAAAATAGCACCGGAATCTTTTCCGGTGCCTTTTTTTAAGCTATTATTATTCCCACTCTATCGTTCCATCTTCTTTAATCCAAAATCTTACCATACCTAAATCCTCCAACGCATGCTTGATCGTATTCGCTTTTTCACGATAACTTGGAGTGTCAGGATGAGCAAGTACTAAGGTTTTAGCAGGATTTTTTTCATGACTTTTTAGTAGATTTACAAATTTAAGGCAAAATTCATTCTGGTTTTGATAGCCAGTTAGTTCAGACATATTTCCTTCAGCTGCGATGAGAAGTGTATGATATTCATTCGTTGCTGTCAAATCTACACCATCTATCTCATGGCAAGTTTCCGTTTCATAACCTTCGCGTAATAAATATGTTTCAACTGCTTTTACCACTTCTGCTTTGTTCATAACAAATGCATCATTAATGTATGGATGGTCATGTAAAGCCAAACTCATCACTCCTTCTTATCTATAACAGCATTCGCAACACTTTCCTATCAATAGAGGGGTACTTAAATGTCGTATACCCCTATTTTTCTATCAAAAAACCGCCTATAAAGGATTTATCTAAAAGAGAAACTTCTTTCCCCTTTCAACGTATTTCCTATAAGATAGAAATAAGAAACTATAGTTGGGGGATTCGTACATGGCTCAAAAAGCTGAAAAACAAAACCAATCCCGTATATGGACCATCATAGCGGGAATAGGTTTGTTTCTGTTAAGTAAATTAAAGTGGGTGTTCGGCCTGCTTAAATTAGGGAAATTTGCAACACTCATCTCCATGTTCATATCACTTGGTGCATATGCGGCGTTTTATGGCTGGAAATTCGCAGTAGCCATCGTTTATCTTATTTTTGTGCATGAGATGGGCCATTTAGTCGCAGCTAAACAAAAAGGTATCAAAACATCGCCAGCGATTTTCATCCCCTTTATGGGTGCAGCGATCGGTATGAAAGAGATGCCTAAAAATGCTAAAGACGAAGCGTATATCGCGTATGCAGGACCATTGTTCGGGTTATTATCTTTCTTACCAGCTGTGTTTCTGTATGAAGCGACTGATGAACCATTCTGGGGCTTGGTCATCTTTTTAGGGGCACTGATCAACTTATTTAACTTGTTCCCTGTCTCACCACTCGATGGCGGAAGAATCGTTGGGGTTCTATCTACTAAGATCTGGTTCATTGGCTTATTACTTGTTCTGCCTTATTTGTTCATATCACCAGATCCAATCATTTTCTTAATCTTCATTTTCGGTATCTTAACTTGGTGGAAACGAGTTCGTGAAGACTTCGAACAAAACAAGTTAAAAGAGACGCTTACTTTGTTTCAATCCGAACAAGAGAAACTTACTGTGATCAATCAAGAGATGAATGAGTACAAAGACATGCCGAACTTTGGTTATATCATCGAAACTTACTTAGAAGATGTGCGAGTTGCCAAAGATAGGCTAAAACGAAATATGCCTTCTGGTTCTTCATTTCCTGTCCTACAGGACAAGAAGAAGATTCGTAAGCATCGTACATTAGTAGAAATTGAAATATTAAACAATCGTGAACGTTTCTTACAAACACTTTTAAATGAATATGAGAGCAATCAACGTCAGAGAGAATATATTCAAAACATGTATCAAGAAGCTGATCCTGAGGAAATCGCAACTTTGCCAGAGCTTCAGAACTTTAGCCATAGCAGCTTGTTTGAAGCTTATGAACAAAGCCTGTTATCTGAAAAAGCGAAAACAGAGAAACAATTTGAACAAACAAAGAACTATTACGTTTCAAACACAAAAACAAAAGTGATCGTGTTGATTATGTATCTATTGTTAGCAGGAGTCCTATCTGCTTTTGTTGTGTACGGCAATCAACTTATGGATGCAAATCGTTTCTTAATCAGCTAGACCTAAAAAGCACCTCTTGATGGAGGTGTTTTTTTATACCCTTCTTTTTACCTGCATCAACTTTTTTATAGGACATTGGCTACAGAAATTCATAAACGTACAAAGGGCTTTTTGACTTATCTTTTGGATAAATAAAAGGAATGCTTCATCAATAACACGAATGGTGTAGAAAAATAGACAAAAGGAGCGAATATCACGATGCAAAAATTTCTTAAAGTTTTATTTTCACTCGCTGTGATACTTGGTATATTTTCAAACACAGCTTCAGCTGAAAAAGGAACACCAAACGAAGACCTTGTTGGAATAGACATGTATGTAAATGTTGCTGCAGCGACTCTTTGGGTTGGACCAGATGCAGCAAGACCTGTAGATGATCCATCCGTTTCAAACCCAGTTGACTTACGAAGCTGGACAACAAGTATGACGTATGAAGAGAAGCTTTGGCTAGTTGGGGAACTTGAAACACAAGCCCTATACGGTCAAAAAGTCCATATTTTAGATCAACAAGGTGATTGGGTAAAAGTTGCGGTCTACGGCCAGCCTACACCTAGAAACGAGCTCGGCTATCCGGGATGGATGCCTCTTTCACAATTAACTTATTCTAAGACTTACAGTAAAACTGAAGGAAAACACTTTGCATTGATCACGAGTCCAACAGCTTGGCTTTCAAAAGGACCATTCGGATATAAAAACGATCTTGAAATAAGCTATAACACAAAGTTACCAGTCATTAAAAAATCATCAAAAACAATCGCCGTATTAACACCTGAAGGAAAAGTGCGCTGGCTTGATGCGACAGATGCAAAAGTATACAAAAGTGAAAGTGATATTCCAGTTCCGACTGGAGAAGCTCTTGTAGAAGAAGCTAAGAAATTTCTCGGTCTTTCTTATTTATGGGCTGGTGCATCAGGATTTGGGTTTGACTGTTCTGGTTTTACACACACCATCCATAAAGCAAATGGCATTACCATTCCAAGAGACTCTGGACCACAGTCTAAAGAAGGGCTGATCGTGGATAAAGACCAACTGCAGCCAGGGGATCTAATGTTCTTTGCTTATGATGAAGGAAAAGGACGCGTTCATCATGTTGCGATGTACGCAGGAAACGGTATGATGATCCACTCTCCAAATACAGCTTCTACAGTAAGACTGGATCCGATCTCAACACCTGCATATGCAGTAGAGTTCTCTGGTGCACGTCGTTACATTCCACAACCATAACAAAAAGCAGAGTACGATGATGTGCTCTGCCTTTTTATTACCTTCTATTCTAAACCTTCTATTTTCATCTCCATTACCGGTAAGAATGCTTCCCCTGTATTTTGATAAGTTACAGTAACCTTATCTTGTTCTTTTAAATAGATGGCGAGCGGATTACTTTCTGATGATACGATATAGCTCTGACGGTTATCTAACAAGAAGGATACGGTCGTATAATCTCCAACTTTTTCTTTATATACACGAAGAACGGTTCCAGAAACCTGTTTTTCTTCAGCATTTGATGTTCCGTCCACTGTTCCTCCGCCTCGTTGCAATGCTGTTTTATATTGTTTTATCGCTGCATTCGGTGTATTAGCGTATACAGAGATCTCTGGATTTGCAGCAGAAACGATAAAATAGTTCTGTAAGAATCCATTCGAATCAAGTACAGGAGTGAGCCAGCTTGCTTCTCCATAGAAGTTATAGAGAACAGGCATCTCACCGTCCCATTTTTTCTCAATAAATTTCTTTTCTATGATCTCTAAAGCTCCTTCAGAATCCATATAAGACTCTTCAAGATTACCAGTGTAATAGGTTGCCTTCCCCGTTCTTGCATCTGTTAATGAATAACCGAGCATAGAGTCGACTCCCTCTTTCGGACTTGTGAAGTCGGTAAAGTAAAACATATTCCCATTCTCATCAAAGATCGGGCTCACATTCGCTTCCGTTCCTTCATCAGAAGGCAGTTTTACATCTTTTTTACCAAATTTGCTGTTCCAAAAACCATGTACATAGTTACCAAAGTAGCTGTTTTGAAGGCTGACTGTTTCTGGAGATACAGCCCCATCAATAAAGGCTGGAATATCCTTGATCAAATATTTTTTTGTATCCCCATTCTTCGGATCTGTTACAACGATACCTTTTACTTTAAAGCCGTTACGCGCTGAGATGAACTCTCCATAGGAGCGAATGTAGAACGGTTTTCCATCATCATCGATCTCTAGTTGTGGATTTCCGTAGAAAATGTACTCTGGAAAACTTGAACGCATGTGACGTTCAACGTTCTTATTAAAATACGAAGATGGTGTATAGCTCATCTCAGATTTAATAAACTTTGGATTTGCTGAAGAATCAGTTGCGCTTAATGTAAAGTACCCTGGTGTCACATCACCGTTCCACCACTTAAAAAGTCCAGAGAACTCTACGGGCGCAATATATACATATTTACCATCCACTTTTTGTATCTGTAGGTTTCCTAATTCATAGAAGCTCGTGTTTGGTACTTGACCAAATGACTTTCTCATTTTATTTCTTGCAAACTTGGGTGGCACACTTGCTGGTGTTTCCTTCTCATCAAAAGACTCGATCTCTGTCTTTTCAGCCATTTTGGAAGACTGATATTTTTCACCCGAATTAAAAAGTCCAGCAGAAAGAAAAAAGATACCAATCATCACGCTGACAAGAAATAAGACTATCTTGATTAATCTCTCTTTACCTGTTGCTAAGTACGCACCAATGGCTGTAACAATAATCGCAAAAATCCATATGGAAGAAAAATTACGATCAAGATTCGTTATATAATAGAAAACAAATACAACAGGAATCGTACAAATGATAGTACCGATCATTGCCCCAGTCAGGTTGTTTTTCTTCTTTTCTTTAACAGGTTTTTTGCTGCTAGAGATCGGAAAGATTACCAATGCTGCAGCAAGCCCTACAATGATGGAAAATAACAAGATGTTCATAAACTATCCCCTTTTTTACATTTACTTCTTAACCCTATTAAGCAATACGATTGAATATGTAAAAAGTTCCATAACAAATTCTTGAATGAGAAAAACTTAGAAATAAACAACATGCCGTTTTCTTTTTATTTTATAATGGAATAAAAAGGATGTAATTGTCCCTTAGGTTTAGGTTATTAAGCTGTTTTTTATTATTCGTTATAGTGTTCCCTAACCTATTACCGTTTTTAATTACTAACTACCTACCTGAAGGTACAAGAGCTCCTTTCCAACTTCTTCTTAATATCCTTATGCTTCTTATAGTAATTCATTTTTTAAAACTCGCTCACCATAAGAAAAATGCAGCGATTATTACGTTGTTCTTCTTTTTGATTCTTTATCTTTTAACGATATCCATTATTCACTTTATAGGAGTTGTTATACGATGAAATACTCATCAAAAAAAGATTGGTGGCTTGGATTGATCCTCTGGGGCGCTGTTGCTTATGGAGCTTACATCAGTACATATGCCTTAATAACAGAAAAGGCAAACCTTCTAGGAATATTGATTACGGTCATCATTAACCTTGCCTTAATTGGCTTCATCAGCTGGCTTTGGTTTACGACCTATTACATTCTAGAAGAAAAGGAACTGATCATTAGAAGTGGTCCGATCAACAAAAAAATTCCCTATCGTGAAATCTCATCAGCACATAAGACGCTGAATCCCCTATCAAGTCCCGCACTCTCTTTGAAACGAATTAATATTACCTACCAGTTTGGGATGGCTCTTATCTCTCCAAAAAATAGAGATGAATTTTTACAAAAATTAAGTGAAAGATGTCCGAATGCAACAATCAAATTTGATTAGGAGCTGTTATTGATGAATGAAACATATCAAGCTGCTTTTTTCGATCGTGACGGCACGATCGGTGGTTCAGACGAGATAGAGTATCCAGGGGATTTTAAACTTTTTCATTATACAGAAGACGTGATTCAAATCTTTAAATCCAGAAATATTCCTGTTTATTCATTTACGAATCAGCCTGGAATAAGTCGTGGTGCCGCAACTGAAACAGACTTTATCAATGAGTTAAGCGCGTTTGGGTTTGATGATGTGTATCTGTGTCCACACCACTATTCAGAAGGTTGCGAATGCAGAAAACCTGCCATCGGCATGCTGAAGAAAGCCGCAAATGATCATAATCTTGACCTATTAAAGTGTGTCGTGTTTGGTGACCGATGGACAGACATTGTAGCTGCCAAAACTGCAGGAAGTAAGGCTATATTAGTACTAACTGGTTCAGGCAAAGCTTCGTGGAATCAAAATCATAAAACTTCTATTATTCAACCTGATCATGTCGCTTCAACATTAAAAGAAGGAATGACATGGCTGTTTGAGCATACGAGTTCAATCCAACATGTGAAATAAAAAAAACGCCTCGAACAAATCGAGGCGTTTTTACTATTAAATAATAATGGATTGTACAAAAACATAAAAGTTGAATGCAAATGCAGAAAAACAGAGATAGCTGGATCCATTTTTTCTTTTTTGCCGTTCTTCAAATCCCATAACAAGTAATAATAAAGCTAGTCCTAGAGAAGTAAAAGGAGTAATAGAAAGACTTTCTGTAGTAATGCTATAGACCGCAAGTAATAAGACGATTGCAGAAAAAACAATTTTCAACTTGCGAAACATAGAAGCCACTCCTTTACTTTAGTGAATTCCTTTTTTCTTAAACCTTCCACCTTTTACTTCAGCAATATCTGCAATGGCTAAAAAGGCACTCGTATCAAACTCGTCGACAATGTCTTTGAGCTTTGCCTCTTCTAGACGTGTGATCACACAGAATACTACACCTTTTTCGTCACCGGTATAAGCGCCTTCACCTTTAAGGTATGTAACGCCACGTCCTAAGCGATGAAGAATGGCATCCCCGATTTCTTTATGGTTATCACTGATGATCCATGCGGACTTCGATTCCTCCAGTCCTGTAATCGTTAAGTCAATCGTTTTAAAAGCAATGAAGTAAGCGATCAAAGAGTACATCGCTCTATCCCAAGTGAAAACAAAACCTGCCGCTCCAAGAATAAAGATATTAAAGAACATAATAATTTCACCAACAGAAAAAGGCAGTTTGTTATTTGAGAGTATAGCTAAGATTTCTGTCCCATCTAATGACCCACCACTTCTTATTACCATTCCGATCCCAACTCCAATAAAGATACCTCCAAAAACAGTAGCTAAAAGTAAATCGTCTGTAAATGGTGGAACGGGATGCAATAATGTTGTCGCGATTGAAAGAACGATGATTCCATATAATGTTGAGAAAGCAAATGTTTTTCCGATCTGCTTATAACCAACAAAAATAAATGGTAAGTTCAATGCGAATAGAAAGAGTCCTAATTTTAACCCTGTTATGTGAGATAGCATGATCGAGATACCAGCAATCCCACCATCAATAACATTGTTGGGCACTAAGAATATTTCAAGCCCGACTGCCATCAATATGGCTCCAAAAGTAATCAGGATGGCCCTTGTAGCGAGTTTTCTTTTCGTTAACTTTTTGTGCTGTTTTTTTATTTGTTCCATGGCTTGCGTATTTGTAATCGCTTCTCCTGTCATAAATGTATCTCCACGCTTTCCCTTATAATCTAACGTCAATCTGTGTTTTAAGAGGATCTTCCCTAGAGATCCCTAGATATTTAAGTGTTTCAGAAGGACTTGAATGATTGAAATGTCTTTGTAATAGAGATATGGCTACTCCCCTTTTATAGGCATGGTAGCCGAATGTTTTTCGCAGCGAGTTCGTACCAATCTTACCTTTGATCCCTGCATGTTCTGCAGCTTGATGAATGACTCGATATGCTTGCTGTCGAGTAATCGGCAACTTCGTTTTCTTGGATAGAAATAAAAAATCCTCTCGCTTTAGTTCTGCACATTCAACATACTGAGCAATGGTCTTCTTCACTGTTTCGTTTAAGAAAACTTCTCTATTTCCCTCTTTATTAGGAACAGAATAGAAATCATGGACGATTAAATCTTCCGATAGTAAATCTTTTACTTGCATGCAAAGTAACTCAGTAATTTTCAAACCTGTGTTGATTCCTAAAACAAATAGAACATAATCACGCACGGAGTTTTTCTTTAAATAACGTTTAATCGCATTGATCTCTTTAATATCTCTTAAAGCTTCAACATATTCCATCTGAATATCCACCTTATATGATGTTACTTAATACCATTATAACAAAGGGTTATGTAACATTAGAAAAGATATGCTCACTTTTTTGCTTTTATTAATCTTTACTTTTCTTAAAAGAAAAAACCCTCTAAAAAATTAGAAGGTTTATCTCAATTCGATTCTATATGTTCTTCCAGTATTTTAACCATTTTTACATTAGGATAGATTTCCTTCATTCGGACCACCAAATTCTCTACTCCAAAAATTTCAGTAAATGTATGACTTCCCACAAACAAGTGAATGCCTGCGAATCTTGCATACTGCACGGAATACAATGTTTGTTCTCCCGTAATGTATGCATCGCAATCTTGTTTCTTTGCATATTGAATAAGTGCTGTATGATTTCCTGCACCTGTAAGGATTCCTACTTTGTTGATTGGACGATCATGATTTTCCCATGCTTTTACCGGTTCTCCTAACACATGTTCAAGTCTCTCTTTAAGTTCTATAAATGAACGTGGCTCATGATAGAGGCCGATACCTGGAAACTCTTGATTATCTTTAAATGTGGAAAAGCTCGTAATTTCATCGATTTTAATTTGTTCGAATAAGGCTGTACTCGTGCCAAATTCCACAAAATCTAGTGGATAATGAGTAAAATAATGTGAGATATCATACTTCTTTAATTCATCCAAGCAAGCCTCTTTCATTCCATACACAAAATCCCAAGCATCATGATGTGTGATCAAGAGGTCTGCTCCGCTAGTATGAGCTTTCTCTACGGTCTCTGGCGTTAAGTTTGTAGCATAAGCGATCACGTTGATCTCTTTCTCAACTTTATGCGTAAAACCATATTCTCCCTCGTTTTCAAACTCCTTAAGCCATATTCCAAATAGTTGGGTGATCAAATTTTCAAAATCTTTCATTTTCATAATGATATCTCCCATTTCTTGTGTCACCCATTATTACATGTTTTTCCATATAGCGCTAGAAGAAAGACCAAGTACTAGATACTTGGTCGATGGTTAGTATTTATTCTGTTTCATCCTCTAATGAATTCTCGAGGTGCTTCATTAAATCATAATAGTCATCTGGCCTTTGGAACTGATCAACAGACCAATGCTGTTTGATCCATTGAGCAACTTCACTCGCACTGTTGAATACTTCACCGGTTGTATCACTATCACGCACTGTAAAGACCATATTGTCATAATCAACGGTAACATCACATGGAAACTTTCCGTCCTTCTTATAGAGTGAATATTCCACTTCTCTTAGCCTCCTTGTTCATAACTTTCTTACAGAAGTAATACCCACTCTCTTGGTGTTTTATGACACTTTCATTCAGAAGTTTCTAAAATAGGTATAAAACAACGCAACAACGTTCATTCTGATAAGGATTGTTATTAAAGTTTTTGTTTAAGATTGTGCGGTTGAAAATTAGAAAATGGTTATATCTCTCTTAAACATTTAGAACAGGAGTAAAGATACATGCAAAGTTTGATGATAAAAATTTTAGGTATTCCACTCGCACTTGTTTTAGCCAACTTTTTATTTAAAAGCGTGGATTTCGAGTTCGTTCAACACTTCATATGGATAACCGTCATACTAGCTCCTCTAGGTGTTTTGCTGGAGTATATCATGGTTCCTCGGATCTCCTACGGCAAACAACTAACAGTTGATTTTGCTACAAGCTTTGTACTCGTCTATCTCCTAGGGCTTGTATTGCCTGGAGTAACTATCTCATTGTGGGGTTCATTACTTGTGGCTGTCTTAATAACCTGCATGGAAGCAATGGTTCATAAGCATTTGATCTCAGACCACATGGATCACTCATATCGCTAAAAAAAATGTGATTCGTTCTTATAGAAACGAATCACATTTATTGTTTTCATCTATTTTTCACAAGTATATACGAATGCAGGAGGGAAATTTTTCGGTACAAATGCAATTTCGACAGTACGAAAAAATTCTTGAAACGTTTTCTTCATCTGAGTAGAATATTGAAAAGCTACGAATACACCACCTGGTCGAAGAGACCGATATACTTCCTCGACAATCTCTCTTTGCAAGTCACGAGTAAAATTTGAAAAAGGGAGCCCTGAGAAAATTGCATCTATAGTTTCTTCCTTTTTTCCTATGCTAGTTAGGATGTAACGAGCATCTTCACAAATCGTATTGCTTGAAAAATGAAGTTTAAGTTTTTTTCTCATCTCTTCATCTTTTTCAAAGATATAAAGCTCTGAACCAGTCTTTAAATTGCGAATGATCTCTTTTGTGATTACACCTGTACCTGCTCCTAATTCAGCAGCGATATCAATATGATCCCAGCAAAGAGGGGATGTCATCTTCTTAGCTAAGCTAATAGAGCTCGGAAAAAGACTCCCGACTTGTTTTGGTGATTGAAAAAATTTTTGTATAAATAATGGGGTTCCGCCATCCACCCTCAACACCTACTCTAATTCCGATTATTACAATCAATTTTATCTAGTATATTCAGTTATCTTTTGTTGGTGAGAAAATAAGGAGTTATTGAAATCTTTTTCCACTTATTTCGTTTGTTCAGTCATACTTCAGGGAATATTTATGTGTAGCACATTCGACGACTCAGCAGTGTTTCACTTTTTCCTATAGTTCAAAAGTGGTAAAAATTATAATTGATTAATATGTAAGGTTTTGTTACATTAAAAATTGGTGTACAGCTGAGATAGACAAAAGATTAAATGAGGTGTATGTATGGATTGGATCAACAATTTCATAGGAAGTGTTAACACATATTTATGGTCGTATATTCTGATTGTTATGTTGATTGGGTTAGGACTTTATTTTACGGTTCGAACAAAGTTTGTTCAGTTCCGCATGTTTGGAGAGATGATCAGGCTTTTGGGTGAAGGTGCAAAAGCTGATAAGAAAGGCGTCTCTTCGTTTCAAGCTTTCTGTATCAGTACCGCTTCTCGCGTAGGTACTGGTAATTTGGCGGGGGTAGCACTTGCCATTACAGCTGGTGGTCCAGGTGCTGTATTCTGGATGTGGCTGATCGCATTAATCGGTTCTGCATCTGCATTCGTAGAAAGTACGTTAGCTCAAATCTACAAAGTTCGTGATGGAGTCGCATTCCGCGGTGGGCCTGCTTATTACATGGAAAAAGCATTGAATGCTCGCTGGATGGGTGTTATTTTTGCCATTTTAATTTCAATCACGTTCGGACTTGCCTTTAACTCTGTTCAATCGAATACGATTGCAAGTGCATTCGGACAATCTTTTGATATAAAACCTGTTTATGTAAGTATTTTCTTAGCCGTTGTAACAGCAATTATCATTTTTGGTGGAATCAAACGGATTGCTAAAGTATCAGAAATCATCGTTCCAATTATGGCTGGGCTTTATATCCTTATTGCTCTGTTTGTAATGGTTACAAATCTAACAGAACTTCCTGCCGTTTTCAGCATGATCTTCGAAGGTGCTTTTGGTGTAGAAGAAGTAGCTGGTGGAGCATTGGGCGCAGCGATGATGAACGGGATCAAACGTGGTCTATTCTCTAACGAAGCCGGTATGGGTAGTGCACCGAACGCAGCTGCTACAGCAGATGTGAGCCACCCCGTTAAGCAAGGATTGATCCAATCTTTAGGTGTTTTTGTAGACACCCTTTTGATCTGTTCTTCTACCGCCTTCATTATTCTATTATCAGGCATGTATGATTCTAAAGAAGCGGATGGAATTATTTTAACGCAGGAAGCTTTAAACACTTTACTTGGATCATGGGGAGGCCCATTCCTAGCGATCATCGTAATGTTGTTCGCCTTTAGTTCAGTAGTAGGGAATTACTATTATGGTGAGTCTAATATTGAGTTTATCAGTACGAACAAAACGTGGTTGTTTATCTACCGATTAGCTGTTGTCGCAATGGTTGGATACGGTGCGATAGCATCTCTTGATTTTGTTTGGAGTTTAGCAGACATGTTCATGGGACTTATGGCGATCATCAACTTAATCGCTATTTCATTGCTTGGAAAAATTGCTTTTGACGCTCTCGGGGACTATATGAAACAAAAGAAAGAAGGAAAAGATCCTGTTTTCCGACCGTCCAGTATCGGACTAAAAAACACTGAAGTTTGGGATGATGATGTTTCACCAGAGAAATAAAGCGAAAGAAAGAAGACTTCCTGAGTGAAGTCTTCTTTTATTTATGTTAGTTTAAAATGGACGGAACAAATTATAAAACTGGCATGAGCCAGTTTTATATTACCATTTATCACTCAACCTATCTTAAGTTGCTTTTTCCTCTGCAGGCGGGGAAAGTAAGTTCTTTAATTGTTGTTCAAGATCCTGCAAAGAAAGCTCGTATAAATGACGTCCATCTGCTGTCTTATAGATATTATGTAACAATAGATCAGCAATTAAATTTTCTCTTTTTTGATGGTCCGCTGACACGTTCAATCCCTCCTGTAAATCTCTTCAACATTTTACTTACCCTGAAATGATGGAGAAAAAACTTCCATTAATAGTTTATGTAAAAAAATGACGAAGGTGATGTAATTTTATAACCATTATCTTCCGTCAAGATTACCCGCTTTTGGTTAAATTGTCAATTGTTTCAAGACAATAATTGTCGTAGATACTGTAAAAGATTCATTGGAAAATTGTATGTTAAACAATCTCATCATACATAGATAGATAAAGGAGAGGTGTTATGTTTGAAGGTGGTTTAAACGTAGATTATTTTATACTCTTACTTGCCGTTCTACTCTTACTAGGCGTCGTTACTACAAAGTTCTCTTCACGTTTTGGTGTACCTGCCCTTGTACTTTTTATTGGAATCGGAATGCTCTTAGGAAGTGATGGACTCAATTTTATTTATTTTGATGATCCACACGTAAGTCAGCTAGTCGGCGTAATTGCTCTTATTATTATCTTATTTGAAGGTGGACTTCAAACAAAATGGACGAGTGTAAAACCCATTCTATCCACTTCACTGTCACTCGCTACGTTTGGAGTATTCCTTACAACAGCCGTAGTCGCTGTATCCGTTAAGTTGTTATTGGATGTTAATTGGCTAGAAGCATTTCTGTTCGGTTCGATCGTTGGATCTACGGATGCTGCTGCAGTATTCTCCGTTTTAGCAGGAAAAAATGTGAAAGAGAAGCTTTCTTCAACGCTTGAAGCAGAATCTGGTTCCAATGATCCGATGGCTGTATTTTTAACGATCACATTTATTGAGTTGCTCACAAAAGACTCAACTTCCATTACAGGACTTGTTCTATCATTCTTTTGGCAGATGGGAATGGGAGCTGTTTTTGGCTATTTCTTTGGTAAGCTAGCCGTTTATGCCATCAACCGTATACGCCTTGAATCAAGTGGACTCTATCCCGTATTCGCTCTTTCTTTTGCTATCTTAACCTATGGGATTACGATGCTCGCTGGAGCTAGTGGACTGCTTGCTGTATATGTTGCAGCTGTGTTTATGGGGAATAGTCACCTTACATACAGAAACTCAATCGTACGGTTTAACGAGGGTTTCGCTTGGATGATGCAAATTTTAATGTTTGCGATCCTAGGTTTACTTGTTTTTCCGAGTGAACTATTTCATATCGATATCATACTGAAAGGCTTGATGATCTCTTTCGTGCTCATTGTTATCGCACGTCCAATAGGTGTTTTCCTAAGTATGCCAACTTCTGCTTTCTCAATAAACGAAAAATTATTTATCTCGTGGTCTGGTCTTCGTGGCGCAGTTCCTATTGTTCTTGCTACATTTCCACTCATTGAAGGGGTTGAGAACAGCCAACTGCTCTTTAATCTCGTTTTTTTCGTAGTTCTTACATCCGCTCTCATACAAGGGTCAACCATTCCTTGGGTAGCTCAGAAATTAAAGTTAACGGAAAAAGAAAAACCTACATCTCCACATGTTTTGGAACTTGTTTCTATCGGTAAAGCCAACGCGGAAATCGTTGAATTTTTTGTACCCGAACATGCAAAGATCATCGGACAGACACTTGAGGAAATTTCTTTACCAAAAGAATCTACTGTAAGTGCAATGATTCGCGGCGATGAATTGATCACACCAACAGGAAGAACAGAGATTCACGCTCACGATATTCTTTACATTATGGCACATAAAACAAAACTGAAGAGTGTAACGGATTATCTATCCAAACAAAATATTGAAAAGAATTAAAGAAAAAGCCGGGAAGCACTTCCCCGGCTTTTCTTATGCACCTTTTTCTACATTTACTTGATGAGGGTATGGAATCTCGATGCCATTCGCATCCAAAGCTTCTTTCAAAGCTTTACGTAACTCTCTTTCGACCGCCCACTGTTCCCCATTAATCGTCTTAGAAATAATTCGTATCACCACATCAGATGAACCTAACATCTGTACTCCTAACACATTTGGCCCTTCCATTATGCTCGGGTTCTTTTCTTTCACTTTGTCACAAGCATCTTGTAGTATGACGAGAGCCTTGTCTATATTTTCTTCATAAGCAATCCCTATATCAACAAGTGCACGCATATTCCCTCGAGTATGGTTCGCAATCGTACTGATCTCACGGTTCGGCATATAGTTTAATGTGCCATCAAATGCTCGTATGTGAGTCGTTCTCAGACCTACTTCTTCTACAATTCCATCGACCCCGCCAATCGTAACATAGTCTCCGACCTCCATCTGCTTTTCAAGAAGGATGAAGAAACCTGTTACAACATCACTAACGAGTCCTTGCGCTCCAAAGCCTATAGCTAATCCAACTACCCCTGCTCCTGCTATAAGAGTACCGATTTCAAGTCCGAACTGCTTAAAAATGATACCAGCAAAAACAAAGATCAATACGTATGAAAACAGGTTGACTACAAGCTTTTGCAGCGTAATAATTCTTCCTGAAGACATCTTTCTATGTGTTGCTGCTTTATCAAACATTCGGTTGATCACACGTCTACCGATTGAACGGATCACCACGAACATGACGATGATCAATAGAAACTTCACTGCCCATAAACCAGTCGCTAGCATAATCTCAGCCCAGTTTATTTTTTCCAGCCACTTTTGCCATTTTTCCAAAAAAACCACTCCCACGATGTACAATAGAATACCCCCTATTGTACAAAGCTTCGAGTGGCTTTTCAATCATTTACAATAAACTATGGTGCCATAACAGGCGTACGATCAATCTTGAAGCCCATATCTTCTAACATCTTATGATCTGCGGTTGACTCTTGTCCTCTCGTTGTAAGATAGTCACCCACGAATATGGAATTCGCTGCATACAGACCGAGTGGCTGAAGACTTCTTAAATTCACCTCACGCCCACCTGAAATGCGAATTTCCTTCGTCGGATTGATATAACGAAATAATGCAAGTACTTTCAAACAGTAGCGTGGATCTAGCTCATCTGTCCCTTCTAACGGTGTACCATCGATCGCATGCAAGAAGTTCACTGGAATAGAATCTGCGTCAAGTACATTGAGACTTCTTGCCATATCTATGACATCTTGTTTCGTCTCACGCATACCTACAATAACTCCTGAACAAGGAGAGATACCGCTTTCCTTAACGATGTTGACCGTATTCACTCTATCATCGTATGAATGAGATGTTGTAATTTTTTCGTGATTTCTAGCGGAAGTGTTCAGATTATGATTATATCGATCGACACCCGCTTCTTTTAAACGCTTTGCTTGCTCTGGCTTTAATATACCTAGACAAGCACAAACTTTTAAGCCATATGTATCTTTGATCTCTTTTACAGCTTCAACAACTTTATCCACATCACGGTTAGTAGGTCCTCGCCCACTGGCAACGATGCAATACGTTCCAACGTTTAAGTTATACGCGGTCTCTGCCCCTTTTACCATCTCTTTACTATCCATCATTCGATACGTCTCGATGGGTGCAGTCGAAACGATAGATTGTGAGCAATATCCGCAGTTCTCTGGGCATGCTCCTGACTTTGTATTAATAATCATGTTGAGTTTTACGAGATTACCATAATAATGCTTCCTGATCTGATAAGCCCCGTGCAGCAATAATAACAGATCGTCATCAGGACAGTTTAAGATATCAAGAGCTTCTTCATTCGTTATCTCTTCTCCACTCAATACTTTTTTTGCAAGAGTATTCCAGATTATCACAATAACACTCCTTTATGATGCATGTTTTGTTCGTTGAGGGATTGCCTTTTTACGCGCAAAATTAATTCTCGGAGCTAACATACCTGCACAAATCGCTAGAATAATATCTTTAGGTAGCGGAACCATCATCCATGCCCATGCCATAGAGTACGTGAAACCTTCTGGTGCATCTGCCCACATCTTGTACGCCATGAACATTAGGTTTGTCCCTACAATATAGTTAATCGCTGTTCCAACAAGAGTTGCTACAATGTACGAAGCTTTTCCACCATTCTTTTCAATGATTAATCCCGTTACATAAGCAACCAGAATATACGATAATAAAAACCCAAAGGTAGGGCTGATCACTGTTGCAAAGCCACCTTTAAATTGAGCGAACACTGGTGCCCCGACTAATCCGACTAGTACGTATACACTCATCGCGATTGCTCCTAATCTGCTTCCTAACAATGCTCCTGCTAGAATACAGAAAAAGGTCTGCAGTGTAATTGGTACGCCACCAACCACCATGAACGGAAACATGGTTGTGATGTTCGCACCTATCGCCATTAGAGCTACAAACATACCGACTAGCGTAATATCAATCGTTTTCAAACCATTTCTTTGTGCTGTCATCTTCATAAACCTCCACATATTAGTTCTGTATACGCTTTAGAATAGCGAAGGTTCGTAAATACGTCAACTTAAAATACATTTTAGTTAACATATGTAGAATGAGTAAACCATTCTAACAGGTAGAATGGTTTAGAGGCAGAGAGATATGTCGATTATTGGTGAAAATCGTTTAAATTATTTTATGTGTGAAATAATGTGCAGTTACCGTGAAATTAATATAGATTACCGTGAATAAAAAATAGATTACCGTGAAATTGTACATTACACGGTAATCAAGACTTACTATCGGTGCACTTATTTCACACATCATCAAGCCAGTTTCACCTCTAGATCTTATTTATCTCCCGTAAACTTGATTCCTTTTACAAAATATCGGTTAAAGAATGCGTATAGAACGATAATCGGTAAGGTAAAGACCATCGATGCGGCCATAATATAGTTCCAAAAAGAGATAAACTGTCCTTTGAACGAGTTCAACCCTAGTGGCAGAGTGAACATGTCTTGATCAGACAAAATGATGAGTGGTCTCATAAAATCGTTCCAGAACGCCATGAATACGAATATTGTCTGAGCTGCAAGTGCCGGTTTAGCAAGAGGCAAAACGATACGGAAAAATGTACCGAAGCGTCCAAGTCCATCGATTGCAGCTGCTTCTTCGACTTCTTTCGGAAAATTGATAAAGAACTGTCTCATCATAAAAATGAACGTCGCGTTCACCGCTCCTGGAATGATCATTCCTTGATAAGAATTCAGCCATCCAAGTTCCTTTAGTATTAAGAAGTTAGGAATGAGCGTTACTTGGAAAGGAATCATCAATACGGCCAAGATCATTAAGAAAATACTCTTCTTTCCTGGAAAGCTTAGTCTTGCGAGCGCATATCCAGCCATAGAATTGAACAATAAGTTTAATAGAGTCCCGATTGTTGCAATGAACAAACTATTAAACAACCATCTTCCGAATAGAGGCTCTCTCGTAAAGATTTGCTTATAGTTATCAAGTGTAAAATCTTTTGGAATAAAATTAATCGACCCACTTACGATCTCACCAAGTGTTTTAAAGGAAGAAGACAGTGCCCACAAAAACGGAATGACGGTGATGATTGCGTAAACGACAAGTATTACATACAAAGCTTTTCTTCCAGCCGTACGTTTTTTCATGGTATCTCCTCCTTAGTATAGTGATTCTTCTTTGGAAAATTTGCGTTGTAAAAGGGTTGCCACTAAGATGATGATGGCAAGCATGAAAGCGATAGCTGTAGCGTAACCCATCGTTCCTAGTGTCTTAAATGCATATTGATAGATTAAAAGAACAACCGTAAGTGTGGAGTTGTTCGGTCCGCCTGATCCTCCAGAGAAAATATACGATTGATCGAAAAGCTGAAATGTTCCGATCAGCCCTATGATCACCACAAACGATGTTACCGGCCGTAAGTTTGGAACTGTAATGTGCCAAAATTTTTGAATCGGACCTGCTCCGTCGAGTTCAGCTGCTTCATAATGACTGTCTGGAATATCTTGAAGAGCTGCTAGATAGATAACCATGAAAAACGGTGCGGTTGCCCAAATATTCATGATCATGATCGCGATAAGAGCTACGTCTGGGTCACCAATCCAGTTATATGTTGGCAGATTTAAAAACTTTAATACATAGTTTATCAATCCGTTTTGGTTATACATCCACATGAAAATTAGTGTTAACACAGCGGATGACGTTAACGTTGGCAAGAAGTAAACGATGCGAAAGAACTTCTGCCCTTTTAGTCCTGCATTCAATGATGCCGCTAATACTAATGCCAGGAACGTCTGGGTTGGTACTACGATCGCCACATAGATCGCCGTGTTCTTCAATGCAATGATAGCTCGATCGTCAAATGTGACTTTCATAAAGTTATCGAGCCCTCTAAACTCATAGGTCGCACCGCCGATCAGTTCTACTTTATGAAAGGAAAGAAACACCGCGTAAAGGATCGGTGCGATTACAAACACGCCTAACACGAGGAGCGCAGGCAACAGGAATAGATACCCTTGTCCCGCTTCTCTTCTATCTTTTTTTGATAACATCTTCACATGATTCACCTCGATTCAAAAGTCTTTATTCTGTTACTTTTATCTCCCTGTTCGCCTGTTTCTCTGCATCTTTTAATGCTTCTTTTAAAGGTCGGTCACCTAAATAAGCACTCAGGAACTGGTTGTTGAAATTGTTCATCACGATTGGCAATGTTGGACCATCCTGCCATACCGTTGCATATTCTGCTCCGCTTACAAGAGGACCGCGAAGTTCATCTTGATCAAAACCTAGCTCAGAAGCTACAGACTTTCTTGTGGGAAGCGCAAAGCCTTTGCTCGTCCATTTCTTCATTCCTTCTTTACCCGTGAGATATTCGATCAGTTCCCATGACTCTTTCTTATGCTCTGATTCTGCGTTCATCGCGTAACCGACTGCAAAGGACATCGTCCCTTTTTTACCGTTAACTGTTGGTAATTCTGCTGTTCCATAATCAAGCTCTGGAAACGTGTCTTCTAAAAAAGGAATGTTCCAATTCCCTTCCATTACCATTGCTGCATTGCCGCGACCGAACATCTCACCAGCTGATTGCCCTGCACCCACTTCTGAAGGTGTTGCTGCAGTCTTATCTTTCACGTGCATATCAACAACTGGCTGAATCGCGTCCACGACTTTATCGTCAGCAAAAGTGGCCCGACCATCAGTGATGACCTGTCCACCACTAGATTCTGCCAAATAATACATTCGTTCAATCTGTGGAAGCATACCAAGTCCGTACACTTGCTTTTCTTTGTCCGTCAGCTTTTTAGCCACGACCTCCATCTCTTCCCACGTTTTGGGAGGTTCTTTTATTCCAGCCTCTTTAAACATTTTTTTGTTATAAAAAAGAGCGAGGGTTGAGTAGTCTTTAGGCAAACCGTATAGCTTCTCACCTTCTCTAAAGGCATCAAGCATCGGTTTTTCGAAATCTGAGAGATCAAAATCTTTTGTCACATACTTATTTAGCGGTTCAACAGCGCCTGTCTCAATGAGAGCAGGAGCTTCAAAAGCATCAAGATAGAATACATCTGCTGCGGTGCCACCGATCAATCGTGTCTTCAGTACATCCATGTATTGATCACTGATCGTATTTAGTTTCACATCAATATGAGGATGTTCTTTTTCAAAATCTGATAGAACTTCGTTTAACAATTTCTTCTCTGTCGGATTCCCTCCCCAACCGCTCAGAACAATCTCTGTTTTACCTGATTGTGTTTCTTCTTTTCCATTGTCATTCCCACAGCCCGTTAACATCGTTGCTACAATTAGCGAAGATACACCGCATGCGGACAGCCACTTTGTAAGTCTCATCTTCTAAAACTCCCTTCTCTACATAAGGTGAACGAACCATTCTATTTTTGAATCACTTCATATCCAGTCGTATTTTCTTTAATCTCTACGGTCGTTTCTTCATCCTCACGTCGAACGTGTACAGAAAGATGTCCTTCTCCAATTTTAATTCGGTCAACTTTTAGTTCTTTCATCTCTTTCAACAGTGCTGGAGAGAGATAGATGACTTTGTTTAAACTATCAGGAAATAATCCAAGAATGGTTTGGATGAAGACTAATGGTGTCCCTGCAGCCCAAGCTTGAGGTGAACATGCTACTGGGTACTTCACTGCTCTTCCTGTTTTAGAACCATATCCACAGAAAAGCTCAGGCAGCCTGTCATATTCAAAGTGACTCGCGGCAGCTATCAGTCCAGAAATCACCGTGTTTGCATCACTCTGATGTTCTACTTTACTCATGCCAAGCAGGATCATACTGTTATCATGTGGCCAAATGCTACCATCGTGATAACTCATGGGGTTATACCCCGCTTCTCCTTCTGCCATCGTGCGAATACCATAACCTGAGAAAAATTGTGGAGACACAAGTTTTTCTATCACCTTAATTGCTTTATGATCATCCAGCATCTCTGCAAAAAGAACATGACCAGGATTGGTCGTTAAAGTCCCTACCTGCTGTTTATCCTTATCTAATGCAATGGCATGAAACTCCTGATCTTCCATCCAAAACTTTTCGTCATACCGTTTCTTTAACGTTTCTGCATCAAGACGAAGTTTAGTAGCTTCATCGACTCTTCCAATTGCGTCAAAAATAGCTGCAATACCCATTTTGGCTTGATAGACATATCCTTGAACCTCAGATAGAGCTATCGGTGTTTCTGCGTAATCTCCATTTCGATGTACGATAGAATCACCAGAATCCTTCCAGCCCTGGTTCGCGATCCCTTTACTTGATTCTTGATGATATTCTACGAATCCATCACCATCACGATCACCATATTCATCGATCCAATTTAATGCTGCATCTACATTCGACTTCAGCTGCTCTGCCAACGATAAATCACCTGTCCATTTTGTATATTCAGATAAAAGGACCAAAAACAGAGGTGTGGCATCGATTGTTCCGTAATAAGGTGTGAAAGGTACTTGGTTTGTAGAAGCAAGTTCTCCATATCGAATCTCGTGCATGATTTTTCCAGGCTGTTCATCACGCCAAGGATCTACTTTCGTACCTTGTTGAGAAGCCATGGTTAAAAGAGTACCTTTTGCTATTTCAGGATTAAATGCAAGCATCTGAAGCGCTGCGATCAGACTGTCTCTTCCAAAAGGAACACCAAACCAAGGTAATCCTGCCACTGGGAACGCTCCATGTCCAATGTCCGTTAACAATACGCGAAGATCCATAATGCCTCTGTCGACAAGTCTTTGAAGTGGTTTGTAGTCTGTTTTTACTTTTGTTGTATCTCTTTCCCAGTTTGTATAAGAAGTCTTTAAAAGTTGAAGCGCTTTCTCAGGATCCATAACTGTTCCTGACTTTCCGTTAATTTCAGGTGTCACAGAGAATGTTACTCTCTCTGCCTCCCCGTGATTCAATTGAAAATCAAACGCGATAGTACCATCTTTATTTACCGATTTTGCCTCTCGATCCCATTGTACTTTTGTAGCCCGTTCAACATCGTCAGCTCCTTTATAGGAATACTTTAACGAGTTCTCTGTAACTTCTTCGCCTGACCTTGTTCCAATCTCACCATATTGAAAACCTCGAATAATGAACATATCTTTAAAATCAGCGTCAACATGAACACTTATTTCGAAATTAACTGGTTTCGGATAATAGCTTTTCAGCTGAAGTGTCTCATATAATACGCCATCATAAATTAAGCGCTTTCTTTCGATCTCGACAGATTCCCTCCACAGTATGAGTTCTCCATCTTTCTCCATGTGAGGGTTAGTCAGCAAGATCTGTGCTTCATAATTCTCATCCGCAGATGAGGATAGAAGAATGGGATCTTGACCGTTTATTTTGATATCAAACTTACTAAGAAACCGGGTATCTTTTGTATACAATCCGAGTCCATAATCGTTCTCTTTAGGAATATTCCCTTTGTCATCTGTTAAAAAAAATAGGTCGTTTTCTTTTATTACACGATAGTTCATGCTACAAATCCTCCTGATATTATAAGTATAAAATGAATCCAAAACGTTTTCGGTCTTAGTCTAAGTAAAAACCACTATTTGTGGTTTTCGATTGATGATTCTCTTTTTATAAATGTCGTTTGCAGTACTTTAATCTTTTCTACTTCTTTCCCTTCCAACAAATTTGTAAGAAGTTTTGTCGCTTCAAACCCTAACTTATACCGATCTTGTGCAATTGTAGATAATGATGGTGTTGAATAAGCAGATAAGATAATGTTGTCAAATCCGACAACTGATAGATCTTTTGGAAGTGTTTTCCCCATCTTTTTCGCCGCTCTTATTGCCCCCATCGCCATAAGATCACTTGCACAAAACAATGCAGAAATCTCAGGATGTGCTTTTAATAGTTTGGTGGTTTCCTGTTCTGCTGTATCCTCCAAAAAAGCTCCGTTTACAACATAACTCTCATTGAAAGGAATACCATTCTTCATCAAAGCCGCTTGGTAGCCAGCTAACCGTTCTCTGCTAACAAAAGCTTGACTGTGCCCATTAATCATCGCAATATGTTTATGACCTAAATTCAGGAGATGTTCTACCGCTGTTTGTGCACCGTCTTTATTGTTGGTTGTTACATAGCCAACCGATTCACTTTCGATCGGAATATCAATAAGAATACAAGGGATATCACTTTTTAATACCTCGTCTAAGTACGGATCATCCGTTTTAATACCTTGTAAGATCACACCTTCTACTTTTCTTTCCTTGCATAACTGGTTGTACGTTTTTTCCTGCTGTTTTTTAGAATCTGTACTGATCAAGACGAGTTCATATCCTAGTTCACCAGCACAGTCATTTACACCGCAAAGTACTTCAAAGGTAAAATTATCTTTACTTCCCTCAATTCGAAGTCCAGATACGAGCAATCCAATGGTTTTTGTTTTTTTCATCACGAGACTTCGTGCTAGTAAACTAGGACTATAATTAAGTTCTCGAGCGATCATCTTTATTTTTTCTCTTGTTTTTTCGTTCACATCCGAGTAGCCGTTCAACGCTCTGGAAACCGTTGTTACAGATACACCTGCTTTTTTTGCAACATCTCGTATGGTAGCCATATTTCATCCTCCAAAACGTTTTGGAACTGATTATTTGTTATATTAACGCTTTTTGGTATCGCTTTCAAGTATTAGTTTTATAACATGTAAAAAACCCTGAGTGTAATCTTTCAAGACTACTTTCAGGGTTTCTTTTGCATCTACTTGTTTTCTTCTACTTTTTCATGAGGAACTTCTTCTGTTGGAGTTACAGGTTCAGAATTATGTTCAACTATCCGCTCCTCTTTCCAAGATTCTTTTTCATTATGAATCTGGTGCAGCTTTTTCACTTGTCGCTGCAGCTGAATCACTTTAATCAATCCAAACAGACCGACGGATAGGCCGCCGATAACAGCTGATCCTAAAATGACGAGTACTAATGGCCAGTTGGCAGTTCCAAAGAGGTAGTTGATCTCTACGTCACCGACGTTAATAACGGCGAAGGTTGCTATGATTAGTGCGAAGATAAAACCAAATAACAGATACAATTGCATTTTCATTATTATCACCTCATTGTTATCTATTCCCTCAATGAAAGAGAAATTCACCAATATTTTTACGAATTTTTTTATGAAAGTTAAGCTGCTTTGATTTCGGGTATCCTTGTATTATGAGGAGGTGCTTCATTGACGATTAAAGCTTTTGTTTATGACGCATACGGAACACTTTTTGATGTACATTCTGTTACTGAAAAAGCTGAGTTTCATTTTAAAGGTTATGGTAAAGTCATCAGTGAAGAGTGGCGAAAAAAACAAGTAGAGTACTTCATGATTCACCAGCTAACTGGAATATACATTCCATTTTCTGAAATCACTCGCAATGCGCTTTTATATACTTTAAAAAAATTCTCTCTACAATGCAACGAAGAAGCACTTGTTTCTCTAATGGAAGCTTATCTAGAACTCCAAGTCTACGAAGAAGTTCCCGACGCTCTTCAAAAAATTCAACATAATAATATGAAGCAGGTTATTTTTTCTAATGGAACTTATAAAATGCTACAGCCATTAGTTAAAAAAAGAGAACTAACAGATGTTATAGACCTACTATCGATTGAGGATGTTGAACAATATAAACCTGCACGTGCTGCCTATCAGTATGTTCAGGAGACGTTAGCTGTAAACCGGGAAGAAATTTTATTCATGAGTTCTAACTTCTGGGATATCACCGGTGCAGCAGCATATGGATTTAAGACCGCATGGATCAATCGAGGAAGTCAGCCGTTAGATGTTCTAGGTATTACACCTCATTATATATTTACATCCCTTCATGATCTGTTGAACGAAAAAGAGCTGCACTCCTAATGAGGCAGCCCTTACCTATCTTTTGTATGACTTCTAGAATTAACTACATAATCAGGTATTAACAAAGTACCGATGAAGAATAAACTGCCCCCACCTATGCGAATAAGCCTCTCATATTGTTGGGAATCTATCATAAAAGAACTTAGCATAATTAGTGCACCTATAATAACGAATGTCATTCTCCAATATCGATATTTCAATATAAGCACTCCTTGTTTTGTAAAAGTTAATTTAGCCATTTCATGATGAATGATTTATTCTCTTCCAATTCTTTTTCTTGTTTTTCAGAAGTAGGAATCTGCTCTCTTTGTACGTTACGAATCTTCTTTTCGGCTTTAGATTCTGAATAGTTAAAGTGAGATACAAACCAACCTTTATCTTCTTTCTTTATCCGAACCCAAACATCTTTTTGACATTCTGCACAAGTTTTCATTCTGTAGTAATGAAGTTTATAAATATATTCACTTTTGCTAATTTGATATTCAAACTGATCTAACTCATTAAAAGAGTATGTAGGTAGTTCTTCTTTATTAGTCTCTGAAATCATATCCATGTAATTCATTTTTTCTGAATCGGAGAGCAAAATATATTTCATTGATTTATTATTACTTAGTTCAGCCTCTCCCCACTGTCTAGCCATTCCTTGTGTCTCTACACTTTGATCATCTATATCTACAATAAGAATGACCAGAAAACAAACGAATAAAAAAGTAACTATCATACCAAATGTATAGGTTGATACCTTATCTTCTTTCAACTCCAATTTAAACTCAATTTTGTCTTCATTCATCTCTTACTCCTGAATTCCTAATCTCCACACTCACAACTGTTTGCCATGTTTCAGGTCTATGACATTTCATTGCAGGAGTTAAATAGATTTCTTTATAACTTGTTTTCAGTGGAAGGCTCTCTTTATCAGCAAAGTCCATGATTTCTCTTAAAGTCTCAATTGAATTTTTATAGTGACCTATATGTAACTTTTGAACACAAGTAATCGACTCATAAGAAATGAGTTGCATGAATGGCAGCTTTTTTCCTAGTCTCTTTTCAACATTGAAACAAGCTTCTTCAAATATTTCTTCGGTTATACAATCGGGTACTTGCATCATTTGAGTTGTAAGGGATCTACTGTCATTCTTCTCATGCCAAAGAATTTCATGTGGCATTAACGTAAATTTATAACTCAACTTATTCTTTGTTAAATGTTTAAGCTGATTAACCACTTTCCATACAACCCACTCTTCATCAACTGGCTCTGGTCTACCTGCCCAATCCATATGATAGGCCGTGTTCATCTCTTGCATAACATACTTCATTGCTGGTATAACACGAACTGCTACAGGTCCACGCTTCATTTTATAGATCTCAGAATGAATGTTTCGATGGTCATGAGTCATTAACTTTGTTGTCATCATGATACCTCCTTCGTTAAGGATTGGAAAATAATGATAATTAAAGAATATCATAAAATAAATTGTAAAGGAGAGATTACAGTGAACAAAAAGAGATTTATAACATTAGGAATGTTTTTTCTTTCTTTTGTAATTATCTTCACACTTTTACATACTTACTCGATGGCTCTGACACCGAAAAAACACATTGAAAGGATAGAAAAATTCGGCTGGAAAACAGACTTTTATTATCCACGTAAGCAAGAATTTGTGATTCCTACTCACTCTGATTCACGGCATACATACCAACTTGCCGATGTTACTTTTCATGGTTTGGAAAAGGGAACTCTTGAACAATATAACTATCGGCTAAAAGGGAACTGCGGAAACCATCATCTTGAAGCTGTTCTATTAACATATAAAGAGAATATAATTGATAGCTTCATTCAACTGTCTGAAAGTGATCCTGGTATTGTTAAGATGATGGACCAACCTGTATTCATGGAACAAATTTGTCAGCGGAAGTGAAGCGAAATTAGCCTTAATTTAATCATCTTAAAAGATTTTCAAGAACAAAAAAACACTTGCAACTCCGAAGTCACAAGTGTTTTCTTTATTTACTTTCTACTTCAACTTCACTCAGCCCTCTTGTTAACTGATCAGGATCAAGGTCTTCTCCAATAAAAACAAGTCTTAATGGCATCTTCATTAATTCTTTTTCGTAAGTAGGCAAGCCATAGGAGTACTGAAAAAGATAAATTTGATTTTCAAACTGAACATACCCTTTGATTCTGTAGATCGATGAGGGTACATTTCGCAGCCAGTTTTCAAATAAATCTTTATTAACAGGTCCTTTAAACGAATATATAAAAGTTTTGACCTTCAATTTTTCTGCGGAAACAGACTGATGATGAGATCGTTTTTTTACGGAAAGTGAAAAAAGTTGTGAAAGTTCTACCTTCGCAAAATCCGTTAACACACATGGAGTGCCTTCATTCAACCTTGATGCGTCACTCGTAAGCAGCATCTTCTCTTTCTCTGTCAAACCGCTTGTTTTGTTCCACACGATATAATCTGCGTGCTTAACCTGCTCAAGCATGAGCATTCTAGCCTGAACATTCATGTTCTCTCGGTCCAGCCATCGAGGTGCGTCCATGATTGAAATGATCCCTGAAATCTGTAAGTCGTCGATTAGATAAGGTGACAAACAGGCATCAAGTACATCAATCGGATGAGCGACACCTGTTGCTTCAATAATTAACGTATCAAGCTCATTCTCTTTACATAGTCCCCATAGCTGTTTTTCAAGCTGATCCGATAAAGAACAACATATACAGCCGTTGAGAAGCTCTTTAAGCGGAACATCTTCTGGAACAGAATCAGAATCGATTGAAACTTTCCCAATCTCATTCATTAATACAGCTGTTTTATGCTTTTGTTCTTTTTCATATGACAGCAGCTGTTTGAGCAACGTCGTTTTTCCGCTTCCTAAAAATCCAGCTAGAATAATAACATTCGCTTTCTTTTTCATCGTACACCTCGAACTTCGTTTCTATAGATTTCATCAATTTCTCTATTTTAACACAAACAAAAAAACAGCCGTTTTACAGGCTGTTAACATTTAGTTTAGCTAATAATTTTTTTATAATATCAAGGCTTACTTCTTCCCAAAGGGCATGGTCAGTCGTAAACAAACTTGAGATGCGATCAGCAAATAGCTTGAAGGCTTTTTCGTAACGTGGGTCTTCTTTTGAAGGTATCTTCTTTTTGCGCTCTTCAACAATTTGCTGCAATTTCGGAGCACGTGGCCCCCACTTTACAACTTCTTTTCCCTTTTCATCAATAAAGATGATGATAGGAATTGATTTTGCTTTTGCTGTTAAGTATCGATCCATTAATTCCGGATGCTGGTCGCGTAAGATAAAGCGGATATCAATAAGTGCTTCATCTGCCATGCGCATAAAAACAGGAAGATTCAACATCGCATCACCACACCAATCTTCGGTAATCACGATCGCTCTCAACCGGTTTTTTTGGATGCCTTGCAACGCATCTTTCATAGGTTCAGGTAGCACGAATGAATTATATATCGTCAGCAAGTTTTCCTTGTGTGTTTTCATTGAATGGATATATGCATAGCGCGTCATGCCTTTATCAAACCATGTATTGAGGTCAGTCATCATCCTGTGTTCCTCCCTGTTTATCTTGTATTCTTATTTTAACCAAACAAGGGGGAGTTGTGGCAACGAAAACGCCTTAGATTTATTTTTTTAGTTCTTTTAACCTGCTCTAAGCTTTTTCTGGAGTTGGGAAACAGCGAATAAAAGCAGGTATCTCTCATTCGGCGTTAACCGGAGCCAGTCCTTCGCTTTGTACTTCATACTGATTTCCACCTTTCACTAACATTTATCATACCGTAATTATCTAATACCTCTTTTCGCATAAAAGAAAACTTTTTTTCACACATAAGTTTTCGTCATTTATTGAGGAATTTCGCATTATTGCTCGTTATTTCTTTTTTCCCCTATACTGTTTCTCGAAAGAAGACGGGTTTCTTTTCATAAGAATAAGGGAAAGGATACGAAAACAGGGGAGGGGTTTAATGGATATGAAAATGCTGAGTGAAGATGTTAAAACTTTATTTTTTACAGACGATGGGACGATTCCGAATCATCCTTCCTGGCCCGTTTTGTTATACGTAGGAAAATTAAAAGAACCGCAGGATGCTTTAGACGTTTTTGAACAAAACGGCTGGACAAATGGTTGGAAGAATGGTGTCTTTGATTATCATCATTATCATAGCAATACCCATGAAGTTCTAGGTGTTATGAGCGGTGAGGCGGTTCTCCTTCTTGGAGGAGAAGATGGCGTTTCTGTTACTGTTTCAAAAGGGGATGCTATCGTGCTCCCTGCCGGTACCGGACATAAATGTATTGGATGCAGCACTGACTTTAAAGTAGCCGGAGCTTACCCGAATGGAATGAACCACAACCTTAAAAAAGGTGAACCTGATGATCGGCCAGCCGTATTAGATGATATTATGCTCGTTCCATTACCTGATAAGGATCCTCTCTTTGGAAGTGATGGCCCACTGTTGGAGTTGTGGAAAAGTTAATGAATACATGTAGAGAGTGCCCTCCACAGTGAAGAGCACTCTTTTTTAGATATTCGTATTCTCCCTCCACCACTTTGATCCAGCTAATGACTGTGAGCCAATGGTTACGGTCTCACCAATCTGAGGCGTACAAATTTTAACATTTAGTTTTGTTGCTGCATTTACAGCCCTTTCAACTGGATCTGTCCAATTGTGCAAAGACAGTGTAAAAGCACCCCAATGAATCGGAATCATGACTGCCCCTCTTACATCAAGATGAGCTTGTACCGTTTCTTCAGGCATCATATGTATCGCAGCCCACTTCTCATGATATTGTCCACATTCCATTAAAGTGAGGTCAAAAGGTCCATATCGTTTCCCAATCTCTTTAAAGTGTGGCCCATATCCACTGTCTCCACTAAAGTAAATGTTAGAATCCTTTCCTTGTATAATCCAAGAACACCAAAGGGTAGAATTACGATCCGATATGCTTCTTCCTGAAAAATGTCGTGCAGGCGAGCAGATTAATGAAATTCCTGAAAACTGTATCTCATCCCACCAGTTACATTCTTTTACGCGGTCTGGTTCCACTCCCCACCGCTTTAAATGTCCAGCAACGCCAAGCGGGACTGCAAATTGTTTCACTTTATGTTTGAGTTGTTTGATGGTTCCATAATCAAGATGGTCATAATGATCATGTGACAAAACCACTAGATCCACTTGTGGAAGCTCTTCAATTTTAAAAGGCAGTTCTTTGCTATAACGTTTGTTCCCAAACCAGGGAACCGGCGAAGGCGCGGATCCGAACATAGGATCGATGAGAATGCGTTTTCCGTCTATCTCTATCAATAATGCTGAATGTCCAAACCAAGTTACTCTTGTTTCTGGATTTGCTTTTTCAGTTAACTGAAACGAGCTTATAGGAATTGCTTTCTTAGGCTGACGATTCGGGTTCCCACTTAAAAATTCTTTTAATACAGGGAGCATAGAGCGTAGATCGGTTGTCATCACTGTTTCTATCTGATTCGTAAAAACACCCTTTTGATAGTGTTCAACTGGTTCATAGGTGCTTCTATCATATTTTGAGGGTTTCTTTCCAAAAACAGGATGAAACATTATAAATAAAAATACAACTGTTACGATTACAAGTAGAATGCCTAATAAAAGCATAGTTACGTTCCTCTCTATTTTACAGTAGTGCTCATATATTACTCCTATTCAAATCGTAGAAGCAACTTTCTAGTTTGAATGGAAACTAGTTCTCCTCATAAAAAGCGAACATACTAAAGCGAAAAACAATTACTATAAAAGAGCATCAGTATATACGATAACAGTTTTTTCGAGTACTAGTAAAAAAACGACAAAAAAGCTGATTGATGTGAATATACTAGATCTCACAGAATCAGCTTTTATTCCATCTATTCATTTAAGCACTTTCCTTTTCCTTTTTCTTCACTGCTTTCTTTCGCTTTCTTTTCTTTTTCTTTTGAAGCTCTTCCTCTTTTGCTCTGTTCTTTGCACGTCTTCTTATCTCTTCATAAATTCTAATACAAAGAGTTGCAAAGCTGATCAACAACGCAATAATTTTGTACGCCATCCCCATACACGCCCTTTCTTCCTAAGAAACGGGGCAAATATTTATGATTCTGACTCTTTCGCTGCAGCCGTTTCAATAGGAATTCTCATCGCTCTTAAATTCTCCTGATCGCAAACTGCTTTTTCTTGTGCGTTTAATACTAACAAACCATTTCCTTCTGCTTTCTTTGTTAGTCCGATACTTAACGTATTTTTTACCAATTGAGCATAGACCTCAGCTTCTGAAAGTTCACGACCAAACAATTTTTCTTCTCGTTCAATCAGTAATGCAGCTGCTCCCGATACATGAGGCGTCGCCATAGAAGTTCCGGATAACTTTGCATATTTATTTCCTGGATAAGTAGAAACAACATTAACTCCTGGAGCAACCAGGTCAATCTCATCATTGGTATTTGAAAACGGAGCAAGTTTCATTTTAGCATCCACTGCACCCACTTGAACGACCTCTTTATACGCACCAGGATAAGCATGTTCATTCGTATTTTCCTTATTATCCCCTTCGTTACCTGCTGCACAAACTACAAGCACATCTTCCAATACGGCTCTTTGAATCGCTTCATGTAGCTCAGGTACATCTGTCGGTCCACCTAGTGACATAGAGATCACACGCACTCTTTCGCCATTTTCCCCTCTCCATTTAACGGAGTAATCAATAGCATCGATGATTCCTTGGTACGACCCGCCGCCATCTTTACCAAGAACTCTGCAGATCAAGAGTTTCACATCTGGTGCCACACCCGCTACACCAGCATTGTTTAATGTAGCTGCAATCGTACCTGCCACATGTGTACCATGATAATGGGCATCTTGATAATCATCGGCATTCCCATCAACAAAATTCCGTCCATCAATGACACGTTCAGCAAGTTCCGGATGGCTTGTGTCACAGCCAGTATCTAATACGGCAACAACCACACTCTGTCCTTTTTCACCTTCACGCCAAAACGCTGGTGCATTAATCATCTCGACTCCGTAAGGAATCTCTTCTTTTGATTCTTCAATGACCTCTTCAAGAACAAATGGAATTAAACAGACTTCACTCATTATCTTTACCTCCTTTTTATTTAAAAAGAATGTTTTGTAAAGAAAGTGACGCTAGGATATACAAGGGGAATTGATGAACCTCCTTTCTTATAGAATGCAATACTTGTAAGAAAAAAGATTCTAGTTGAGGATTTATATTACTATTCTACCAAATTGTTAAAAGTTACCACAAGTCCTGTATTTAAAATGAGCTATTAAGTCTACATCGACATTTTACGCAATGCGAACATATGTCCTTATCCTTAAATTACAACACCATTCGACAAGATTTGCTAGTTCTATTAAACTATTACAAACAAAAAACTCCCAAGACTAGAACAGATCTAGCCTTGGAAGTTTGTAAGCGTAAAAAATAGATTAGTAGCGTACTGCGTCTGCTGCGTTTACACGGCCTTTAGAGTAGTAAGAACCTGTCCCTGAAATAGGATCAGCTGTGTTCTCGATAGCAGCACGGATGTTAGAAGCACTTCTTCCTTGTGAAGCAAGCAATCCTGCGATACCAGCTACTAGAGGACAAGCCATTGATGTACCAGACATGTAAGCATATCCACCATTACGTACAGTAGAAGCGATGTCTACACCAGGAGCAGCAACATCAACCCAAGATCCATAGTTAGAGAATGAAGCACGAAGGTCATTACGGTCAGTTGCAGCTACTGCAATGGCACCTGAATAGTATGCTGGATAGCTCGGTGCAGATGTGTTCTCGTTACCAGCTGCGGCAACTACAACTACTCCTTTAGAAACTGCATAGTTTACTGCGTTTTGTAATGAAGTAGCAGAACCTGGTCCGCCAAGGCTAAGTGAAACTACTTTTGCTCCGTTATCTACAGCATGATAGATTCCGTTAGCAACATCATCAAGAGATCCGCTTCCGTTCGCATCTAGTACACGTACAGCATAGATGGATACGTTTGGTGCCATTCCTGCGATACCTCTCGCGTTATTCGTTGCAGCTGCTGCGATACCTGCAGCATGTGTTCCATGATCATTTTGATCCATTGGATCCCAATCATCACTTACATAGTCATATCCTTTAATAACTTTACCGGCTAGATCAGGGTGATTGTAATCAACACCTGTATCGATAATTGCAATTTTTGTAGTAGATGAACCGCGTGTGATGTCCCAAGCTGATTGAGCACTTACTTTTTGAGGTGCATATTGCACTCCATTTGAGAAATACGTGTCATTTGGAGTCCAGCTCGCATGGTATGTATAGTTTGGCTCTGCATACTCTACATCTCCACTCGCTTCATATTCTGCAATGGCTGCGTCTACGTTTCCATCTTTAACTTTAATGACATGAAACTTAGAACCTTTTTCTTTTACTTCATCTTTCCCTTTTACAGCTAAAGACTTTACTTTTGACTCTGACACGTTGTCTTTAAATTTTACGATAATTTCTTGAGGTGTAACGTTTGCTTTCACCTCTGTGCTTTTTGCAGCTGCCGCTGGTGTTGCAAGAGAAACTACTAAAGGTAGAACCGCTGCCATCGTGGCAATCTTCTTAATCATTTACTTCACTCCTCTAATTTGGTGTTGAACTACAATTTCTAATATAGAGGCCAATTTACAGAAAATAAAGAAGAATTTTACTATTCTAACAAAAACAAATATAAACTACTAATTTTTAAAAGTTTTAACTTAAAATAGGAAAAAGGTCATTTTATTTCTTGTTTATTTTTTAAATCTTTTTACATAGAGACGTAGGAATTACCTAGAGAGAAGTATTATAATCCATGGGTATAAATTTTAACGATATCCTAGTTCTTTTAACAGTTTTTGAGGATGTTTTCGTAAACTTTGTTGCTTTTGAAAGTGTTGATTTCCGTTCCAGGCTGCTCGCTTTCCACAGGGCAGGCGCTGAGCCACATTCGTACGTTTCACTCTTAAGTGTCTCAGCTGTCTAGTTGCAGTGGCTAGCCCCTCGAGGTCAAAAGTTAAACGGTCAAGAAGGCAAATTGCGCCTTCATAGCCCATTCAACTTTTGCTTGTCGGGGCTGAACGAGCCACTTCCACTTTTCAAACTGCCCGCCTGTCCCGTAGGAGTCTCGCGCCTTCTACTCCAATCAATTCTTTAAAGGTGACAAGGAGTTAAAAGCAACAATCTTTTAGAAAAGAGCGTTCGAAAATTATATCTTGGATCGTGAATCAGAAACAGTTGTTTTATACCAGACTTCTTAAACTCTTGATCAATAGCAATAGAATGATAAAAATGTCCATACATATAATGGTTTCGCTGCAAATCTTGGATACGAGGATAAATGCTCACATGATCGGTGGATTAACAACTTGAACATCAGGAATTCCTTTTACTGTTTGCAGCAAAAGGTGTGTTCCACTTTTAGGAATGCTGTTTTATTAGAAAAGGTTTTACATCTATCTTTACTCATCCTTAAATCAATTTTGCTATTAAACTATGCCATTGATTATAGAACTGCTGGACAATTGAGTTTAATTTTCACCACAAGAGGAATAGCTAATGAAGAAACCTATTATTTGGAGGGATGTTCATATGTTAAAAACAGGCGACACAGCACCAGACTTTACACTAAAATCCGAAACAGGCGAATCTTTCTCTTTTCACAATCATTTAGAAAACGATGACCGTTTTCACTTGCTTGTCTTTTTTAGAGGCGAATGGTGCCCAGTCTGTAACGACCAGTTAAAAGAGTTTGAGCAAAACATTGACACGTTTAACGAATTGAACACCCACATACTGGCCATCTCAACAGATGAAGAACAGAATCTTACCAAGATGAAGAAGAATCATTCGCTTTCATTCCCTGTGTTTAGTGATCCAGAGCGCACAGCTGGAGAACCGTATGGTGTTCAATATCATAACGGCAAGCTGTATGACGATCATGGGGAGCACGGTGAACCCGCACTGTTTTTAGTGGATGATCAGAAACGAGTGGTTTATTTCGATATTCAGACTGGACCATTTGGCAGACCAACTGCCGAAGATCTGAGAAAAACGATTAAGTACATTAAGAAAACGTTGAGATAAACCAAAAAACGGAGCAACGGCTGGAATTAGCCGTGCTCCGTTTTTTAGATGATGATCTCCATTTTTTATGTGATGAAGACCGATTTTATGTGATGTGATCTAATTTTTATGTGATGTGAACTGCTTTTTATGTGATTATGTCCCCTTGCTTTCATCCCCGCCTACGAAATAGTCATTTTTACGATATGATAAGGCACTTACATGTGCAACCAGTTCTTTTTCGTTCTCCACTCTCACCTCATACCAGGAAGTACGGTGGTTACGCTTAATTTCTGAAGCGATCGCCGTAATTTTGTCTCCTTTTTGACAAGCAGCTAAATATCCAACATTCACAGAAAGCCCGACAGAAGTTTTTCCATACGAATTGCATGCTACTGCAAATACGAAGTCAGCAATAGCGAATAACGCTGCTCCATGTGCTGTTCCGTGTGCATTCAGCATGGTCTCCGTGATGGTCATTTCAGCGACAGCCGTTCCAGGTCCAATCTCCGTTAATTCGATGCCAAGCCACTGAGCAAATGTGTCACTCTTCAGCTTTTCCTGAATCTCCTCAGCATATTGAAAGTGAACATCTGTATCTTCTCTTTTTGTCTTCATGTTTAATCACCTCGCTATAAAACATTCTTTTTTAGCAGATTAATCCCTTCCCCTATCGAAATTTTACAATGCTTAACACTTCACTTTTAATGAGAATACAATTACAATAAAATAACTAAACCTATAAGAAAGGTCGGATTTCAAATGTCACAACCCGTAGCCTCAATTCCTAGACCTTTAGTTCGTACGAATCAATGGTTCATCTTTTTATCAGTAGTTGCCACATGGGTCTCTGGTCAAGCATGGATTTTATTACTCCCTTTAGTCGCTGGACTTCTGGGGATGTTCTTTGATTACAACCCTGTGATGAAGGTTGCGAAACGATTCTTAAAAAAGAATCCTTCAGCCTTTATCCCTGAAGATAAAGATCAGCAGCAGTTTAACCAGCTGATCGCTGTATCACTATTAGCTCTTGGGTTCGTCGGGTATACATTAAATTGGTACGCTGTTGCTTTAACAGCTACAATTATGGTTGCGACTGCTTCTTTCGTCGCCATCTTAGGCTTTTGTGTTGGCTGTTTCATCCGTTTCAGATGGCAGCAGTACCGTTACCATAAAGCACAAAATCAAAACTAAACATTAAAAAGAACCATTTGCGTACAGCTGCGAATGGTTCTTTCACTTTTATTCTATAATGATATCTTTTCGATAATAATCTTATTATTCTTCAATGCTTGTTTGAGAGTGCTTTGTGTGGGAATTTGACTAAAATCAATACCAAGCTGAACACTAGTCTGTGCTACTTCAGGACGAATCCCGCTGATGATAGACTGTACACCGAGAAGCTTCAGTGTGTTTACCACCTGGAAAATTTCGTTAGCCACCATCGTATCGATAATAACGACTCCTGATAAATCAATAAAGAGCTGCGTAATATTGTTGTCAATACATTGTTGCAGCGTTGATTCCATAATCCACTTTGCGCGATGTGTATCAATTTCTCCAACGAGCGGTAAGATACCGACAAAGTCCGATAAAGGAATAACAGGTGAACTAAGCTGATTGATCATATCTTGCTGAGCGTCTATACGTCTTAAAGTAAAAAAATTGTACTCTTCAGCAAATCTCTCGATCACCGTATCAAAGGTGGAATGCAGAAGGCTGCTCCATGTTAAAATATCCGTTTGATTTACTTCGGTTAAAGGATCCTCGATATATTCTCTAATTTTATTCCAGAAAATGTTTCTGAATCTCTTAAACTGCTGTATCGTCTCATGAATGGGAGTATTTGATCCGGCTCGATCCTCAGCCACTCTTTTAGCCCATGAATCTATATCTTGTAGAAGTTCATTTTTTTCATTAAATATAGATGCAATCATTTTAATAAAACACTGATTCTGTTCACGAAGTCTTTTTTCAACCTCTGCACCCATTCTTTTTGAATAAATTCCATGGCCGCCTACATCTCTAGAAGCAAGCCAGGAATCTGTCATATCAGAAGAATGCTGAATAATAAATTCATATAGAGCTATGCTTCGGTCTTGCGTTAAATTGGCCATTTCTTCTCCCCTATTTTTTAGAATTATATGTGCGTATGAACATATTTCAACTATACTGGACACACCTGATTTACACAATATACAACAAGACCATTTGCATTACATCTAATGAAATTATCTTTAACTACTTTTTAGCTTCAAACACAAAGCTTTGTCTTGCGTGAGCAGGCTTCTTCCCAAATTCAAAGTCAGCGCTTACAGTCACTTCTTTAAAGCCCACACTTTCCAAAATCAGTTTTAATTCTTCAATACCATACCAGCGAATGGCAAAGCGCTGAAGTTCTGTTTGAATCAAATTTCCTTCGCGCCATTTTTCATATTTCAGATACGAAACTTTGTATTGTTCTAAGAAATTCACCTCTACTAGCTTATCCTCCATAGTAATGATGTCTCCATCTGGACAATTTACTGTTAACGTTCGGAGCACCTTGCCCGCTTCAAAGTTATCAGTTGGTAAAAAGATATCTAAAATCAGATTTCCGCCTTCTTCTAGATGATTAAAAATTTGTTTAAGTGCCTGCTTGGACTCTTCTCATTTTTCAATCAATAAGAAAGAACCACCTGGTATGATGATATTTTTATATTTTTGTGGCAGGATCAGGTTTTGCAGATTACTTTGAAAAAGATTTGCACTCAAGCCTTTTTCATCCAGTCTTTGTCCGTTCCATCTACTTCTATACCAGCTTCCAAAAGCGGAATAATCACACGGCCAGATCCGACCATGGCTTCCAAAGTAAGCCCGCCGTTCTTCTTCAGCTTTTCTGTGTAATATTCAATATCGCCACCAAATGACTGCCCAACCTTTTTTGTAAGATCATAAACTTCCGTGCAAAGTGGTCCATAATTTTTAAAAGACATTCTGTTATTCCCCTATTAATTTTTGTATACACGGAAAAGTTTTAGAAGATTAAAACCTTCCGCACCATTATTATTTGAACTTGCAGTTTATTATTTTTGGACATCTTTAATCTCTCATTTCTATCGAGTTAGAATCATTATGATTTTTTCTGAAATATTCGTCAATATTATTTCAATATCTTGTGATAAACATCACATACATCCCCCTTGAAACGCCTTATGCTTAAATCAGTTCCAGAATATAAAAAATGTAGGGAGGATTTATGATGAATACAAACATTCAAACCATCCTTGTTGCTTATGACGGATCACAAGAAAGCCAAAAAGCCTTAGATTTCGCAGTGGATTTTGCAAATGAAAGAAAAGACGTTGAACTGCACCTTGTCACCGTTTACCAGCCTGTCTATACGATGGCATACACATATGCGAATTATCCGGTTGAACAAGCGTCCTACGAATTAAAAGAAAAGAACGAAGCGATCATTCAAAATGTTAAAACAGAAATCAGTTTAAAAACAGTTCATCCGATCGTCGCTAAGGCGATCGAAGGACACCCAGGCAACGTACTTACTCACTATGCATCCTTAAACGGAATCGATTTAATTGTTATTGGCAGCCGCGGATTAAGCGGAGTAAAAGAACTGTTCTTAGGAAGTATCAGTCATTACGTTGTTCAAAAAGCTGAATGCCCCGTTCTTGTAATTAAATAACAATTGTTTTTATAGCCTTAATTAGAAGGTGGTGCGTAAGATGTTTATTAAATTCCTTAGAGAGAAAAAGTCTGCATCATTTATCCTTACCATTTTCCGTCTATATTTAGGCTACACATGGGCAATTGCTGGCTATGAAAAAGTAACAGGAAAATTCGACGCTACTGGATTTTTACATGGTGCTGTAAGTAAGGCGACGGGTGAACACCCAGCGGTTCAAACATGGTGGGCAGATTTCCTTACACATGTGGCTATACCGAATGTAGAATTCTTCAACTTCATCGTTCCCTGGGGAGAACTTTTAGTAGGTCTTGCCCTTTTATTGGGGATTTTCACAACCTTTTCTGCATTGATGGGTGCAATTATGAATTTTGCATTTCTCTTTTCGGGTACAGTAAGCACGAATCCACAAATGCTTTTACTTACCATATTTATACTCGTTGCTGGGCGAAACGCATCACGGTGGATCGGGCTTGACCGCTGGGTTTTACCGAAATTATTTAATACGAACAAAGATAGTTTAAACAACAACGAATACCCCCTTCACTAATTTTTTTGGTCCCCATCAAGTTGGGGATCTTCTTTTTTTCACAAAAATGAGTGAGTACTCACTTGACATATATTTGTCCAACGTCATATGCTATAAATATATAAATGAGTGAGTACTCACTTTTGAGGAGGTTCTCTATGAATACGGTTATACAGGTTTCCGAAGTGTCAAAGAACTTTGGCTCTCATCTTGTTTTAGAAAAAATCTCATTACATGTAGAAAAGAATGAGATATATGGATTACTCGGTCCATCTGGTGCCGGGAAAACGACTCTCGTTAAGATGATTGCGGGAATCGAAACACCTACAAAAGGCACCATTAAAGTACTAGATACACTTATGCCTAATCTTCATAACATGACACAAATTGGATTCATGGCTCAATCTGATGCATTGTATGGAGAATTAAGCGGCAAAGAAAACCTTGAATTCTTTGCTTCTATTTACGGATTAAAAGGCAAAAAACAAAAAGAGCGCATTGAGCACGCTGCTTCTCTCGTCAATCTGACAGACTTTCTAAAAAAACCTGTTCATCAATACTCAGGTGGTATGAAGAGACGCCTTTCGTTAGCAGCTGCTATTCTGCACGAACCACAAATTCTGATTCTTGATGAGCCCACTGTCGGCATCGATCCCGTTCTTCGGCAGTCAATCTGGAAGGAACTTTACAAGTTAAGTCAAAACGGAACAACGATTCTTGTCACCACACACGTTATGGATGAAGCCGAGAAGTGCGGTCAGCTTGGCATGCTTCGCGATGGCAGATTAATCGCTTCAGGCTCTCCGAAACAGCTTAAAGAAAGCACATCCAGCGAAACGATTGAAGATGCGTTTCTCTATTATGGAGGTGTTCGTCATGAGAATTAGAGCTCTTGTTAAACGAATCATCAGACAATTTATTCGTGACAAGCGAACACTTGCCATGATGTTTATTGCTCCGCTTCTAATTCTTACGCTTGTGAATCTCGTTTTTTCTAACAACGATTATGAGCCTAAGATAGCAGTCGTCAGTGATCAGGCGATGATCATTAAAAAATTAGAGACGACAGACAAGGCATTTTCTGCTTACAGCAACAGTGAGGCAGCTATAGAAGATCTTGAAGATGAAAAATTAGATGCGTTAATAGAAGTAAATCTATCATCAACCAAGATTACTCTCGAAGGCAGCAACCCAACAGCAAACAAAGCTTCTGTGGTGACGATTGAAAAAGCATTGAAGGAAATGAGTCCGCAAACTAGCGAGCAGTCCTCCATTAAGCCTGAAATTAACTATCTGCACGGTTCAGCTGACATGGAAACCTTTGATTACATTGGTCCATTTTTAATCGGATTTTTTATTTTCTTTTTCGTATTCTTAATTGCTGGTGTTTCATTCTTACGTGAAAGAACGACTGGAACGCTTGAAAGATTGCTCGCAACCCCTTTGCGCCGATGGGAAATGGTAGCTGGATATGTGTTAGGCTTTGGGATTTTTACCGTTATCCAATCTGCGATAATCGTTGCGTTCGCGATCTATGTTTTGGACATCATGATGGCTGGCTCTATTTGGTTTGTGATCCTCATTACCCTGATGCTTGCGGTTACAGCCCTTTCACTCGGAACATTGCTTTCTGCTTTTGCGAAGAACGAATTACAGATGATTCAGTTCATTCCACTCGTTGTTGTTCCGCAAGTTTTCTTCTCTGGCCTTTTCAACATTGAAACAATGGCAGACTGGCTGCAGCCATTAAGCTATATCATGCCTTTAACTTACGGCGGTGAAGCAATTCGTAATGTGATGATACAAGGCTGCGGCTGGGGAAACATATATGATGAAGTCCTTATTCTTGCTGGTTTCTCACTATTATTCATGACATTAAATGTACTCGCTTTAAAAAAGCATCGAAAACTATAAGGTGTTTGTCCAGCATTAAATTTGTGTCTATAATATAGAAAATGCACGTTTTTTAAAGGAGAAACACTCATGTCTGATTCAGATTGGATTACCGAATTAATAAACGATACAGATCACACAACCATGAGCGATAAACAACGTAAGATCCTAGAAGCTGCAATCGAAACATTTTCTGAAAAAGGATATTCCGGGTCATCTACGAGTGAGATTGCAAAAAAAGCAGGTGTTGCTGAAGGTACGATCTTCCGACACTATAAAACGAAGAAAGAACTCTTACTCGCAATTGTCACGCCCACGGTGGCAAGGTTTGTAGCTCCCTTTTTCATAAAAACCTTTGCAAAAGAAGTATTTGAAAATGAGTATGAAAGGTATGAAGACTTTTTAAGAGTGGTCGCTAAAAATAGACTGGAGTTTGTTAGAAAACAGTTTCCCGTCTTAAAGATCTTTATACAGGAGATCGCTTTTCACGATGAACTTCGCGAACCCTTTCAACAGCTTTTTGCCGAGCATGTTTATGAGAAGTTCAAAAAAATTATTGAACATTTTCAGGAAAAAGGAGAAATTATTGCATTACCTCCCCAAACGATCATGCGTATGACTGCATCAAGTATCATTGGTTACATCCTTCCCCGTTTCCTTCTTTTTTCAGATATGGAATGGGATGATGATAAGGAAATTGATCAAATCGTGGAGTTTATTATGTATGGACTAAGCGGTAGAAAATAAGGTAAAAATACACCCGCCTTCACAATGAGGCGGGTTTCATGTTTATTCACTAAGTTTGGGACTGACAGGAGTATAGTGAGATAGATTAACTAGGGTATCAGAAGTTGTGGGAGACAATGCAATTGAGGAAGGGCCAAGCAACAAATATCCGCAAATTAAGACCAGTACAAGCCCTTTTTTCATACACTCACCTCCCATCGAACATTTTTTAATATGGATTTTTTCTAACAGATTGTTGCTAAATAGCGATTTTGAGGTTCTTCAATGATAAGTTGATTGGAGTGGAAGGTGCGAGACTCCTGCGGGACTGGCGGTCAGGTGAGACACTTAAAAGTGAAACGTACGAATGTGGCTCACCGCCTGCCCCGCGGAAAGCGAGCAACCTGGAACGGAAATTAACCACATTCAAAAGCAACAAAGTTTACGAAAAAAGCCTTTAATAAAGAAAAACCAATGAGAGAATCTCAATGGCCGTATCTTGTTATGCTATAAATTTCCCGCTCAATCTAAAACTCAAGCATGATTTTTTCTCTGGATCGGTTTTAATGTGCTTTTTTCTTTAAGTAGAATCACGAATAAACACACTGCTAGCAGTAAAAAAATCGTTCCGCTTCCTAAAAATCCGTTTGCATAGGAAGGAATATCTGCACGAGCTACTTTCTCGTTTATTTCCATTCCTAAAAAATAAACACCGATACCGTTCCCATCTACTTTCTCTTCACCTATTGATCGTAAATGAAGACCTTGTGTTAACAATAGGACACCTAACACTGAAAAGAGGATGCCCGTCACCCATCTCATTTCTTCACCTCTGCAACAGGCGCTAACATTTTTTTATAATTTGGACTTAATTCACTCCAAACGTCAAACAAATTACCATCCGGGTCAGAGAACACAAAATTTTCACCTGTATGACCACGATCTTCAATATCCCCTGTTTGAATGCCAAGTTCTCTAAACTCTTGATGCAGCGTATAAAGATTGCCAAGTCCGTCCACTTCAAACGTTAAAGAAAACCGCTTTTTACCTGAATGGTCCGTGAAATTGGAACTCTCGCTTTCTAGTGATCTCACAAGGAAAAAGCTCTGGTTAGCAAGATCAAGAATTGCTTTATCATCATCTTGATAGTTAAGTGTGGCACCTAGTTTTTCAGTGTACCACTTGGCAGATTGATCAACATGCTGGACAGGTACGTAGGTTGTACCAACGCGAACTAGTTTTTCGTTCAAGGTGATTTCCTCCTCTAGTCATTGCCTATTTTATATAAACATTCGTTTTTAGAAAGTAAAAATCCTCCAGCCAAACAAAGGAACTGCTAGTTTAAAAGAGAAACACTAGTAGACTATAGATGTCAGGAGAGTGAGAGCTAATGAATCAATATCATGTCAAAAGCACGGTCCCCATCCTTCGCATATTTGATGAAGAAAAGGCAAAGGAGTTTTATCTTCACTTTTTAGGGTTCTCAGTAGATTGGGAACATCGATATGAAGAGGATTATCCCTTATATATGCAGGTTTCACTCGGTGAATGCTGTTTGCACCTTTCAGAACATCACGGCGATTCGAGTCCTGGCGCAAAATTGAGGATACATATAGAAGGAATAGAGGCATTTCATCAAGTTTTGGCAGAAAAAAAGTATAAGTTTGCAAGACCAGGACTTGAAGAGGCGCATGGTTTTAAAGAAGTGAGAGTAGGTGACCCATTCGGAAACCGGCTTTGTTTTGTTGAACCTATTGAATCTCCAAAATCTGTCGACTAATTGACTTAATCTGTCCGTTTCCATAAATAATCTGTCCAATCTCCTATACAATCTGTCCAATTAAAAAAGAGACACCAAATTCCTCATTTGGTGTCTCCTATCTACTATTCCAAAGCTCTTTTCGCTAGCGTGCTAATGACGATATCATCCATCGGCGGATTATGAAGCCCTGCTCGGACATCACGATAATGACGCTGCAATGGACTCGACAGGCTCAAGCTTCTTGCCCCAACGATTCGCATCGCGAGATCCACTACTTTTGCTGCTGCGTTTGTTGCTACATGTTTGACAGCCATTAGAGAGGGACCCATTTCCATTCTGGCTTCAGGTTCATTTACCCATCTTGCCGCAATTGTGTATAAAAGCTCTCTTGCCTTAAATAGTTCTAATTCCATTTCACCAATCTTGCGCTGCACTTCTGGTACGTCACCGATCGGTCCAGGCAGACTGTTCGGTTTGTATGTCTTTGCAAAGTGAACCGCTTCGTTGCGTGCGGCGACCGCTACCCCGATGTAACATGCCGGAATATGCAGCAGCCATGCTTTTGGCAGTTCACTTTTTCCACGATCTTCTTCCACTAGAGCTCTTTCGTCCACTTTTACATTCTTCAGCACAAGATCATCACTGCGTGTTCCCCTCATCGCAACGGTATCCCACGTTTCTTCCACCGATACACCCTCTGCGTTCATAGGAATTAAGTAGTTTCCTTTCTTGCCTGAATCCCCTACTTGAGCCGAAACAATGGCATAGTCAAGAGCAGGCGCCATGGACGTAAATGTTTTCGTGCCATTTATGATCCACTCGTTTCCTTCCTTCACCGCCTTCGTTTGAGGCATTCCACCTCGAGTTGGACTTCCAGTAGCAGGTTCTGTAGCTGCACGGTTCACAAGGGCTTGATCTCTAACGACTTTCTCACAAAGCATCCCCAACATTTCTGTATCCCAAGTTCGTTCTTCGGCAAGTTCTAAAAAACATCCAAGATGCCAGCCAAGACATAAAGCAGTAGCAGCATCGCCTGTTGCAATTCTTTCCTGCAGCAATACAAACTCATATAAACTTAAGCCCTCTCCCCCAAACTCTTTTGGAACAGTTAATGAGAGGTAACCAGCATTTTTTAATTCATCTACATTTTCAAAAGGAAAACGGCCTTCTTGGTCGTATGTGTCTGCTCGTTCAGCAAACTTTTTAGCGAGAGCATCAATTCTCTCAAACCACTCCCGCTGTTCATACGTTTTTATATAAGTCTCATATAAATAATTCACAAAACGACAATCCCTTCCTTACAAATCAGAACACTATGGATTTAAAGTATAGTTTATGCCTTTTATATAAAAAACGGCAAGATATTAGTCCCATAATTCCCCTTTAACATTTTCCTGACACATTCCTTTTTTATTGTTATAAGAAAAGTAATAAAGAAAGCACTTTTAAAAACTTGGAATAAAATAGTAAAACATTATTTACAAGAACACTTGTTCGTGTTATTCTAAAAACAGGTTAGATCGTCCAACAGCTAACCTCCCCACCATTGAGACCGGCCTACCCAGCCGGTCGGTTTTTTCAAAAAAAAGCTCTGCAAATTTTTATTTGCAAAGCTTTTCTTAAAACGATCTAAAATCCAGCCTCTGTCTTTTTGTCCAAAGCCATACACCTGTCGCGAGATGAATGACTATCACAACAAAAACAGCTCCATAACTTTCTGTAATCCAGCTAACGAACCATACAAGAGGCAATGCTAGAAATAAGTTTACTAGCATCAGTACCCACGATGTCCGGGCAATTGCCACGAAAAACAAAACAATCGGCAAAATTAGAAATATCCAGAATAATACACTTTGAAATACAGCCATGATTTCCCCTCCGCTTACCATTATATAAGGGGTCCGCTGCAATCTCCACCTTTAAACTGGAACTTCTTCGATTAATTCCTGATTAACGCTATCTTCCTTTTCTTCCACATCATATTTTGGCAATGTGAAAAGATAGAAAAATCCAACAAAGATAAGAGCTCCTCCAACAACCCAGAACAATGCTTCTACTGTTAAAAACTTTGGGAAGAACATAGCGATTAAACCAAGTGTTATCGTATGAGACAACATATTGATTGGTGTGATCCACCCTTGGACACGTCCCATCATTTTAGGATCAACAATCTTAGGCAGCCATCCACCGATACCTATGTTAATTAACGGGATGCTCAATCCAGCTAATGCTGAGAGGATAAAGAATATCCAAATATTTGAAGCAAACGCACATAATCCAAGTGCAAAACCACTCCCAAAAAGACCAATGACAATGGCATGTGAGAGTTTCATCTTTTTGGCCAGCATTGAACAAAGGACACTTCCAATCAGCACAGAAACGCCAAATACGACACCCATCCACATCATCATTTGTTCATAATTTTCCGGAGCAAGTTTATATTTCATGATGAAAGCTGGCATAACAGATAGACCGCCATTCACGACACCAAATAAGAAAAAACCAAAAATCAAGGAAAGAAGTAACTTAGATTGCTTTATATAAGAAAACCCTGCACCAAAATCCTTCCAAACCATCTTCACATTAATCTCTTTGAACGTATGATTCCCATTAGGCAGACGAACTTCTTCGTTCACTTTCATACTCATAATAAGTAAAGCTGAAATGATATATGTAATTAGGTCAAACGCAATTGCCCCTTGTATACCCACACTCCAATAAATAAAGATTGCCATCATATTTCCAAAAAGCATGAACACACTGCCTACCATCTGATTCAAACCTGCTGCAATCGCATATTCATCCTTTGAAAGAATACCTTGTACCATCGCCATATCGGCAGGAAAAAAGAACTTCCCTACAGCACTTCTTAAAAATAGAATGGCAAAGATTAAAGGCATCCAATCGAGCCAAATCGCTCCCATCAATGCTAGGCACAGTAGCGCGCAGATCCAATCACAATATAGTGCGATCTTCTGACGATCCATTCGGTCTGCCAACACCCCTACAATAAAGAAAACAGCTAGTGTTGGTAACGAATACATCAATTCAGCAAGCGTCGCATAAAAAGGCTGTTCCCCAAACTTATCTAATAAATAAAACATAAAAGCTGTAACACCAATAATACTTCCCATCATTGAAGTAAAACCGGCAAAAAACAATTTACTGAAGTTTTTGTTCTGAAATACTTTCAGAAAATCTTTCATGAAATAACCCCCATTATGTAAAACTGCACTCCCTTACCATTTTCTACCTAATTCCAACTTTTGTAAATATCTTTTAATTCGATTGGTCTCTTTAGGTTATTGTAGAAAAAGAAAAAGAACTTTATGGATGCTAACCACCCATAAAGCTCTTAATAAACTAAACTATCTTTTAAATTACCGTTTAACCGTAAATTTTCTCGGAACGGATTTTAAAGTCAAACCAGTCTCGTCTTTAACCGTAACCTTTACATAATAGTCTCCGTCTGGATATTCACTGTCGGGCACCCATGGCAGGTTATAGATAGAATGTTCATTGTAAATATCAGCTTCTTCAAGAGTAATTCCTTTCGAATCTGTAATCTCCAGATGCCAATCTAGACGTTTATATCCAAAAAGAGTCATTCGAAGAGGCTTTGATTCATTGACATTTCCCGCGTTATTAATCCCCAGATAGTTAATAAGCGGATCTGCATTTAGGTATTTCTCGTCACCTAGATACGAGACTCCAACATTTCTTGCATGATCAATAGCAGAAATAGTAACTAACTCCGGTTTTACTTTAGAAATGTACTCATTCGATGCTCCCTGGAGTCTTTGATACACGCCGTTAACCCAAAGCATGTTTCCTAGGTGACCAGTACTTGTTTCCTTTACATCCCATTTGATATGGTACTTACCATCTTGTAAATCTGAAACTTGAATGTTTTCTACTTTAGGAGCAACGGAATCTACTTTTATAGGAATCTTTGTAACTTGTGGTTCAGCGTCTTCATAATTTAGCATACTCGTATACACATAATAATATTGACCATCTGCAACCGTATTACCGTTATTATCTGTAGAATTCCAAGAGAATCCTTCCATGTTGTAATAGTAATCTCTATAACTCATAATGTTCTTTCTAAATCGGTATGGACTTCCATCCTCTGTAAACTCACTAAAGTTACCAAGATCTTTAATGATGTTGCCCTTTTCATCTTGAATGCTCAAAGATAACTCTTTTAAATTACGAAGAGCCGTAAATCCTGGATAAGCTCCAGAACTACTTGAACGTGGCGAAACTCCAATCTTTTCTTGATCAAACGTACCAGTCATTTCGTTGTAACCGAGTGGCAATGAATCAATATCGTTAAAAAGCACTGTGTAACCTAAGAACGCATCTCCTGTTACAGGACTTTCATCCACGTTCGCAATCTTATCCCAGTCACCGTAATACCCCATAAGTGGTACAGATAATGTTGTTAATTCTTTAACAGAACTGCCTTTAGGCACAAAGCGAACAAACCCTTCTATAAAGCGTCCTTCACTTAACTCTTTAGGCAGTGTAACAGAGAGCTTCACTTCTTCATCTCGGTGTGGTTTATACGTGTATGGTTCTGTTGGATCATACGTCTTCCCATTAATCTTAATGACAGCACCTTTTACCGGAACAGAGTGCAGTGTTAAGTACTCTCTTTCAGCACCGGCATGTGTCTGTTTAGTTGTTTCATCCGTAATGAGATCGACCTGAATCTCATATTGATGCTGCGGCTTTACTAAATTTTGCTTTAAAGGTTTAACATTTAATGTGAAATCAAAGTTTCGTCCCACTTCTTTGAGAGCAACAGATGCTGCTTGTTCTAAAGGAACCCCAGCACGTTCCAGTAAATATGGGGTTTTCAGGGCTTGTTCAATCTTCATCATTCCAGACCCTTGTCTTCTTGGAGAATATAGTACGTTGTTATGCTTCGGGTTCGTCAATGATTCAGTTGTATTCATCAAAGCATTCTTTGCTTTTAACACCGTTTCCATTTCTTTTGGAAGTCCAAGTTCTTGATAGTAATGCTGTAGAAGTAATGCTCCTCCACCTGCAACATGCGGACTTGCCATGGATGTGCCGCTCATCGTTTCATACTGATTATTTATCACAGTAGAGAAAATTTTTCCTCCTGGTGCCGTAATCTCTGGTTTAAAGCTAAGATCTGTCGGTGAACCGAATGATGAAAATGAAGACATGGGCTCAGTAGCTGTATTTTGAACTTTCAATACCTCATCCGTCAGCTGAACCGTCACTTTTTCCCCTGACTTTAATCGTTCTACTACCTGATTTCCGTTTACTTGATCCGTTGTTACTGCCGGAATGAAGTAAGGGCTGAAAAATAAACTTGAATATGCAGGAACTTGTGGTGGCGGCACAACCATAGCGGCTACTGCTCCTTTTCCACCTGCTCCAGTTTGAATATGAGTGAACGTTGAATAGTTTTGCAATGGCTGCGCGACTGCAATCTTTCCTTGAAGATCAAGGTTCTTGAAATCTGCAGAGCTTCCTTCACCTACAAATACTAACTCATACTGTTTCGCTGGATCTAGCGTTCCGATCAATTTTTTAATACCTGGCTGAATTTGATAGCCGAATAAGCTGCCATCATTCAAACGTAAGCCATCTACTGTCATCAAGTCGTTTTCAGAGGAAGCCACTTGAAGAGCATGAGGAGTTACACCCGGGTCTCCTACTAAACCGATATCAGGATTTTTCGCTAACGGCAGCTGAGATTTTGCTAGCAAATTATTCTTTGTGCTGTATGCTGCATTCCCTGCTGCTGCAACAACCAAAACACCTTGTTCTGTTGCATATTGAATAGCACGCTGAACCGGATCATTTGGATCAACGTTCCCTGCCTCTGAGCCTAAGCTTAAGTTTATTACGTCAGCTCCCATTTCTACAGCATGGTAGATGCCTGATGCGATATCATCATCGTAGGCACCTCCGCCTTTATCGGAAAATACCTTTTCTGCTAAAAGCTGAACATCAGGAGCTACACCCACAGCTTTTTTCTGTGTCTCTTCATATGCCCCTACAATTCCGGCAACATGTGTTCCGTGTGAATTCTTTGTTGGGATAACGTTCGTATCCTTGTCTGCCCAATCGTATCCAGTTGGCACTTTATCCGTATACCACAATTCGTTAATTTCTGTTTGATTAAAGTCATCTTGAAGATTTTGCTGAGTTAGTTTTGCCGCCTCTTTCCCTTTTTCAGAAAGCTGCATCGCTTCATGTCGATGATCGATGCCTGAGTCAACGATCGCTACAACCATGCCTTCTCCGCGTGTGTTATATTTTGTCCACGTATTCATCGCTTCAACAAGCTCTTGGCTGTTTACAACAGTATGTTCATATTGCTTAGCTACCCGAACATCTTTTACTCCATGAAGTTGGGCCCATTTTTGCGCTTCTTCAAGCGTTGTTTCTACGCTAAATCCATAAAATCCTTTTGAATAGCTGTGTCTTACTTTTGTTGTAGAACTTTTCTTTTCTGTAATGGCCTTTTTTACCTTCTCCACTTGAGCTTGAGGCAGTGATTTTGCTTGCTTGTCCACTTCAACTTCTACAACGATTCTTACTTTTTCATTCGGATTGAAAGAAGGCTTTTGTAAGCCGTAAAGCGGATCGTTGTTTTGCTCTATAGTTTTTCCGAAGTTTCTAAGCTTTTCTAGTGTATCTGACATCGGAAGCTGCTTTGTATCTTGTTTTGAAAACTGAAAATCTGCGCTGACAGATGAACCAAACGTACTTAATGCAATAACACCCGCTAGAAATGACGGTAATACCTTTCTCTTCATATCCCTCATCCACTCACCCTCTAATTCTTTTAAATTCGAACTATTCATACTTTTCATCTTAGAGAGTCCCTATGAGGATGTAAATTGGGGTTATTTAAATGGAAATAAAGAAGAAAACGACTGTCTTTTTTACTATGCTTACGTTGACAACTCAATAGACATAGTACTTTCAAACTAAAAAGAAGGAACATAAAAGATAATATGTAAAATACTTTAAATCAAATTCCCCCAAATCACACTTTTCCTCTGGTTTTTATCAAGTTTTTTATACGAAAGAGAAAGGACATCCTACCACTTGCAATCATCTATTTTAGAATAGAAAATCGTGCTACTATTGGAAAAACAACCTACAAACGGAGTGAAGATACATGAAGGAAGGTTTAATCATTAAATTGTATCGCGAAAGGGCTGGTTTAACTCAAACACAGCTTGGAGAAGGAATTTGCTCAGTCACTCATATTAGCAAGATCGAAAGAGGCATTACTCAATATTCCTCTGAAATAATATCATTGATCTGCAAAAGGTTAAATATTGATCTGAACCAAGAATTGGAACAATATGAGCTTTTGGAAAAAAAGCTTAACGAATGGTTAGAGGTCATGGTAAAGCAGCAACTAGGAGAATTAGACACACTAAAAGAAGAGATTGAGAACAATGCGTATATTTATCTCTCAGAGGTACAAAACTCGTATCGTATCCTGCTGGCCCGGTATTATTTTTTTAAAGGAAACTTGCAAAAAGGAAAAGAGATATTAGATAGCTGTTTGCAACAGCTAGGGCTGCTTGATCGTTATGATAAACATTTACTCGAGCATACGTTGGGCATCTATTACATAAGCCTTGGGAATATAAAGGAAGCAATCAAACATCTTACCAACATAAATCCGATTGAATATAACAATCATGAATTTTACTATCACCTCGCCTCTGCCTATCATATGATCCAAGCTAAAGTAAAAGCATATCATTATGGCAACTTAGCTCTTTCCTATTTCAGAACGACTAATAATTTCAAACGCATGCTTGATACCGAGACTCTCATGCTGATTCAGATGGGATACAACGACATCGATCATTTTGAGGATACGGTAGAACGTTATCACGCATTAATAAAAAGCTGTAAAACGTATCAAGAAGATGTGAAGGTTGTTAATCTATGGCATAACTTAGGTGTGGATTTTGCTGCAAAGAATCTTTTTGAAGAAGCAAGAGATGCTTATGAGAAAGCATTAGAAGGATGCTATACGCTTTCTCTCCCCCACATTGAATTAGGCGCTAGACGAGGATTTGTGCATTGTTCCATTCACGTCGGTCATACGGAACAAACGGTGCTGGAAAAACATATTCAGTTAGGCCGTAATCTAGCAAAAAATATGAAAAACGATACATATTTACATGTTTTCCATTTGCTCGAAATCATGCTGATGCATTCTCAATCAGAAACCTATTATCAATATTTAGAAACGACTTTCCTTCCTCACTTACGAGAAAAAGGACAGGAATCTTTATTGATGATCTATGAAAAAGAAATCTTTCACTATTATCGGAGATCTTCTCAATATGAAAAAGCAGCCGAACTTGCTAATAAATATATGAGTGCTTCTCTATAGGAAAATTTTTTAAAGGTTGAACTTTATGCTTTATGACGATACTCTAGACAGAGAGCATAATAGAGAGGATACTGACATGATTCATTTATTTTCACACAATGATTTAGACGGAAAATCGTGCGGCTATTTAGCACAATTAGCTTTTGGAGACAACTGTAAAATTTCGTATTGTTCACACGGAACGATTAACGACCGTGTAGAGATGCTACTCGATAATCCGAAGGAAAGAAAAACAGAAATTATCATTACAGATATTGCGGTCAACGAAGAATTAATGATGAGACTTGATGAACGCTCGAATGCTGGCGGAAAAGTGAAGCTGATCGATCACCATGCAACAGCCCTTCATTTCAATGGCTTTGACTGGGGGCATGTTCAAGTTCGTTATGAGGATGACCGTTTAACATGTGCCACTTCCCTTTTCTACGAATATTTGATCGAGAACAATAAGCTTAAACCAACTGGTGCACTCGATGAATATGTAGAGCTTGTCCGTTTATATGATACGTGGGAATGGTTTGATAAGAAGGTTGAAGCTAAGCGTTTGAACGACTTATTCTTTATCTTACCTCCTGATAAATTTGAAGACCAGATCATGGATCGTTTAAAGGGTGATTCTTTTAAGTTCTCAGAAACAGAAACAACGATTCTCGATCTTGAAGAGGAAAATATTGCAGATTACATTAAAAAGAAACAGCGTCAGATGGTCGAGATCTGGGATACATGGTCTTTAGGTGAAGGATCTGAAGAGAAAACGTATAAAATTGGTATTATTCATGCTGAACGTTATCACTCTGAGCTTGGGAACGAGATTAATCGTGAGAATCCTCATTTAGACTTGATCGTGATTTTAAATATCGCAAACAAACGAATCGGTCTTCGTACCATTCATGATGAAGTGGATTGCTCCATCTATGCGAAACAGTATGGTGGCGGTGGACACCCTAAAGCTTCAGGTGGAAACATGACTTCTGAAGCGTTTGAAAAGTTTGTTGTTGCAGCATTCCATGAACAGCCTAGACGAATCGATTCACCGAAGAACGAAAATAACGTGAAGGAAAATCCTGATGGCAGCTTGTATGTAAACAATCACCGTGAAGTATCGAAGGTCTACTCTGAAGATAACCAAAAATGGCTGATCACACATAAGACACATCCGGTTGATGAAACATTTGCAAGCTATCAAGAGGCTGAAAATTACGTCAAGCGCCACTTTGAAGGCTGGCTCATGCGTGATGATGAGATAAACCATAATTAAAAGAAAACGTGGCTCACTTCGTTTGAACTTAACGAGGTGAGCTTTTTCTCATTTTTAGCACATGATTGTTAAGAAAATAGGTATCCTAATGACGTATTACTATTTAGGAGGAAATTTAAAATGCCTAATCCAAATCAAAACCAAAATCAAATGCCAAACAAAGCTCAAATGCCACCAAACATGATGGCTAAACAAGGTATGAATAAGAATCATGGAGGCCACGAACTGTTTGATGCACATGAAGTGATCGCTGGTATCATCAGTATGCTCGATCAATATCAAATGCATGACCAGCATATAAAAGATCCAGTTTTAAAAGACATCAACCATCGTCAATCTGCCTTTGTCACGCAGTTGTACAATACCATTGTGTCTTGCTTCAGTACAGGACAAGATCCAAAAATACCAACTCAGTCGTACATGATGAATCAAAACAACGATGCTGTTTATGGCATTAAACCCGGAAAGCCGAAAAAACCGAATCAATCTGTAAACGACCTTTCTGATCAAGGGCTATCTGCATACATGCTAGGAAACACGAAATCTTTAGCTACCCTACTAGCTATGACGGCGCTAGAGATGACAAATCCGATTTTACGCCGAGTGATTGCCGACAGTGTTCCAAATTTTATAGAGATGAGCTATGAAATATTCCTTTATCAAAATAAGCATGGATACTACCAGGTTCCTCAGTTAAACGACCAGGATATGTCTGCCATGCTTCAAAGTTATGCACCGGCACCACAAACAAACAACTCAGGAAACATGCCTCATTAGTCAAGGTATACGTATTAACTAAACCATAAAAAAAGGACTGTCTACAGCAGTCCTTTTTTTATTCAGAAATTCCTGTATTCACGATGGTTAAGTCAACATGGGCATTCACTTTTGTATCTGGATATTGTTCCTTCCATTTTTTTAAATCGAAGTCTCGATTATGCGCTTCGTATTTTGCTCCTAAACCTAGAGGATCAACATCGTTTTCTTGAAAGAACTTTATCATTTCTGTTGCTTCTTTTTCGATGATGGTTTTTATTTTCTTTTGGATTTCCAGTGTATTTGCTTTTCCGGTATTTGATTTATGACCTGTGTATTCCTGAATTCTGGCATCCACCTTTATTTTAATTTCAAATAGAGGGACACCATCATGCATCTCAACGTCATAACGAGGCGAATTGATAACAACATAGCTATTTTTATCGACCTTATATTGATGTGTGCCCATTCTAGAACTTTCGGTGAGCATTTTTAATGTAAATACATCTTCTAAAGGCAATGTTGTTTTTAATCGATCATCTTTAAAAAGGCCCATCCCGGTTATTTTAATTTTGCCGTTTTCTTTTCTTAAAACAGGTAAGTACGGATCGTTTCCTTCATCGTAATATTTATAAGAAAAAAATGGCGAGATCCGTTGTTGGCAGCTCTCCCCTTTTTGCATTTTGACTGATCATATCCGAAAGATAGAGAGCGATGTTTTCTTTTCATATTTTTTTATGGAGAGCAGCTTAGATGCTTCCCCTTCTACGATTGCCAATTGAATCAAGCTCCCGATCTCTGGAGATCGGGAAAAAGTATCAAGCAGCGGAAAAAGACTTTCCTCTGCAAGTTTTTCACCGATCACTGCAATACGAACCTGGCCGTTCACTAATCGATATTGCACTTCATTTTGCGACAGATCAATTTCTTCAACAAACGCCGCCTGCGGACCAAGTGCGGTCGCTTCCATGGTGGGTAAAGAGATATCTCTGAATTTATTATTTGCAACGCTGACCAGCAGACACTCTGTATCCTTCTCAGAAAGTCGAATGGCCGCAAAACCTTGTAATAGCTTTTCCTTAATTAATTTTGAGTTTGATGATTGTACGATTTGCTGAACAGGGATGTCATTTTTCACTTCTTCTAAAGAGTGATGTTCTGACAAATATGGAACCACGTCTCGGTGCAATGTTTCTGATAGGATCAGCGTTCTAAAATAAGAGATCCAAAACGGCTTTGTTGGATCAGAAGATGTATAGTCATTAACGAAATCATTTGAGATTGAAAGTTCCTCGATCCAATGGGTCGTTTCAGCGTTAGGATCGGAATGACCTTGATTCCTGTTATTCTCCTTACCTGTTTTCTCTCTCTGTTTTTTAAACATGCTTATATCTCTATATGAGTTTTTCTTTAGTGTTCTTTTGTAACGCGTAATGTATTCATTTTTTATACTAGAAAAGCGCTTAGACAAATGTCTAAGCGCTTCATCTTATTCTTGATCCGATTGATTTTGAAGCATGTCTAACATGGATGTGAGAGTCTCGTTCAAAAGGGTTAACTCTCCTTTGTTCATTGATATGTTTTCAATAAGCTGATTGGGTATGCACTCTGCTTTTTCTTTTAATTTCTCCCCTTTTTCTGTTAGCGAGATAATGACGATTCGTTCATCTTGTACGGACCGCTTTCTTTTCACAAGTCCATTTAACTCCATCCGTTTTAACATGGGGGTAAGCGTGCCTGAATCTAGAAATAAACGCTGCCCTAATTCTTTTACGGAGAGTGAATTTTTTTCCCATAAAAGTAGCAAAACTAAATATTGTGGATACGTAACGTTTAGTTCTCGGAGAAGATTTCGATACAGTTTTGTGATTTCACGTTCTGCTGTATAGATCTTAAAGCAAATCTGATTCTCGAGTTTTAATCCTTCAGTATTCATAACCATTTCCTTTCTCGTGTACCTTCTTTACCTATTATACCACAATTTAGTTTTACACAATTAAATCGTTTGACATCTATTTAAGGGTACGTTATGCTAATAACGAACCACTTAGGTTGCACGCAATTTAATTTTACAAAACAAATAAGGAGTGTTGAAAATGGATTCTCTATACACAGCAAAAGCAACAGCAGAAGGCGGAAGAGCCGGTAAAGTTACAAGTGATGATGGTGTCTTGAACCATGAGTTGGCTATGCCTAAAGCATTAGGCGGATCAGGGAACGAAAACGCAACAAACCCTGAACAGCTCTTTGCAGCAGGATACGCAGCATGTTTTGATTCAGCACTTAACCTTGTGGCCCGTCAAGCTAAAAAGCGCATCCAATCTAAGGTAACAGCTGAAGTATCCATCGGAAAAGATACAGACGGTGGGTTCAAACTAGCTGTCGTACTCAACGTCGGGGTTAACGGTGTTACTCAAGAAGAAGCGGAAGAATTAGTCAAAACAGCACACGGTGTATGTCCGTATTCTAAAGCTACAAGCGGAAACATTGATGTGGAACTGAAAACCGAATTATTTTAATTTCCTCTAAGGACCAGTTGCATGGTCCTTTTTTTATCGTTTTTTAGAAGTCCGTTATCAACCTCAATTTTTCTGTGATTATCCCCCAGTTTCCCGTCATAAAAGCAGTAACTCATTATTTATATCCAAAAGCCAGTATCCAACCTCTCCTTTCTCATTGTATAATTATTCAAAGATAAATAATTATTCAGAATTGAATAAATCATTTCACTAGAAAAGGACTGATCGAAATGCATACGACTAACGACTGGAACGAAAATGAGCAAATCCTTCATTCTTTAAAAGATGACATTTTAGTAACGAACGTTGACGGTATTATCTTAAAAGTTAGTGAAGTAACAGGAAAGATTTACGGAGTTGACTCTGACAGTCTCATCGGAAAATCTGTTTATGATCTAGAAGCCCAAGGTTTGTTTACCCCGATCCTAACGCCTATGGTCGTAAAAGAAAATAAAAAAATTACCTTTGTCCAGACGACAAACAAAGGAAAGAAATTGCTCGTTACTGGGATCCCTGTTTATAACGAACATGGAGAGTTATATCGGGTTGTCAGCTACTCACACGACATTACAGAACTCGCAGAGTACAAAGATTTTTTGATTACGATGGAAGAAGAAATGCATCGCGTCAAAACAGAGCTCGACCTTTTAAGAAGCAAACAGCTTCATGATGCTGGGATCATCGCAAACAGTGAAGATATGAAGAAAGTGGTCTCTACAGCCATTCAATTATCAGAAGTAGATGTAAATGCCTTAATACTTGGTGAATCTGGCGTTGGTAAATCATTGTTAGCTAGGTTTATACATAATAAAAGTTATCGTGCGAAAGGTCCGTTCATTGAGGTGAACTGCGGAGCTATCCCGGATTCACTCTTTGAAGCAGAATTGTTCGGCTATGAACCAGGTGCTTTTACAGGAGCTCATCAAAAAGGGAAAGTAGGTCTTATCGAACTTTCGAACGGAGGCACACTCTTTTTAGACGAGATTGGGGAACTCCCTCTCTCTCATCAAGTAAAAGTCTTAAAAGTCATCCAAGAAAAGCAGTTCTATCGCGTTGGGGGAACAAAGCCGATTCAAGCTGATTTCCGTCTCATTTCAGCGACCAATAAAGATCTTAAAAAAGCCATACAAGAAAAACAGTTTCGTGAAGATCTTTATTTCCGATTAAACGTCGTACCGGTGACCATTCCTCCACTTCGGTCCAGGACGGAAGACATCGTACCGCTCATACATATGCTACTTGAACAATTTGAGAAAAAATACAACAGAAGCAAAAAGTTGGATGAGGCCGTGATCCATCATCTTCTTCATTACGAATGGCGTGGCAATGTACGTGAACTCATCAACATCATGGAGAGGTTAGTCGTTCTCTCCCCTTCTACCCTCATTACGGTAGAACAGCTTCCCGATCATGTAAAAGAAGAGATGTCTCCTTCCTCTACTTCCCTAGACGAAGCTCGAACGTTGAAAGAAGTGATGGATGAAACGGAGCGGCAAGTGTTATTAAATGCTCGAAAAAAATACAAAACGACTATTCGTATGGCAGAAGCACTTGGTACGAGTCAGCCTTCAATCGTAAGAAAAATGAAAAAATATCAGATTATTTAGTTTTTTGGCATGATCCTTGCATGGATATTCCATATAGAAATTATTTATACAACATGAGAATGGAATATCTAGGAGGTAATACACGTGTCAATGAACAACTGGAGCAACCTTGTAACCGAGATGCCTAATCTTTTAGCGCCAAGTATGGCAAAAGATCATCCGAATCTACCCGTCGTAAAAGCAGAGGGCTGCTACTATTATGGATTGGATGGAAATCAATATCTTGATTTCACTTCTGGTATCGCAACGGCAAATACCGGCCATCGTCATCCAAAAGTGGTACAAGCGATCAAAGATGCAGCAGATCACCTCATGCATGGACCATCTGGAGTCATCATGTATGAGTCAATTCTAAAGCTGTCAAAGGAACTAGCTCATGTTCTACCAGGTAATTTGGATTGTTTCTTCTTCGCCAACAGCGGAACCGAAGCCATTGAAGGTGCATTGAAACTTGCAAAGCATGTCACAAAAAGACCCTATGTGATTTCTTTTACCGGATGCTTTCATGGTCGATCACTAGGTGCGTTGAGCGTGACAACATCCAAAAGCAAATACCGCAAGTTTCTTCAACCGAACGGTCTTGCCTATCAAGTTCCCTATGCAGATGAAAAGAGCGCACCGAGTGGAGTAGATTCAGAAACGTACGTCATCGAGAAGCTTGAGAAAGATTTTGAAACACTGTTCAACCATCAAGTTACACCTGAAGAAGTCGCCTGTATGATTGTAGAACCTGTTCTAGGTGAAGGAGGCTATATCGTTCCACCGAGTGGCTGGCTGAAGAAAATCAGAGAAGTTTGTGACAGACATGGCATCTTGCTGATTTTCGATGAAGTTCAGACGGGATTCGGAAGAACAGGTGAATGGTTCGCTGCTCAAACGTTTGGAGTTACGCCAGACATCATGGCTATCGCAAAAGGTATTGCGTCAGGATTGCCACTAAGCGCAACAGTTGCTTCTAAAGAACTCATGCAGCAATGGCCCCTCGGCAGTCACGGAACAACATTTGGTGGAAATCCGATTGCTTGTGAAGCGGCGCTCGCTACAATTGAAGTCTTAACTAAAGAAAAACTCATCGAGAACTCAAAAAACATGGGGAATTATGCATATGCAAAATTGAAAGAACTTCAAGAGCGGACTCCATTGATCGGGAGCATTCGTGCAGTAGGACTAATGATTGGTATTGAAATCATTGATCCTTTTACATGTAAACCAGACGGTCAAGCACTCATGAATATTCTAGACAAGTGCTTAGAAAAAGGCGTTCTTTTTTATCTTTGTGGCAATCATGGTGAAGTCATCAGAATGATTCCTCCTCTAACGATCAATCAAGAACAGATCGATCAAGGTCTTGCTGTCCTTGAAGAGTCACTTACAGAATATATGGCTGAGGTTCATGCTCAACTATCGGAGAATTACCAAAACGCGTAAAGCTTAGTTAAAGGATTACACTAAAAAGGAGGTTTTTTATTATGCAAACTTTTGATACAGTTATTATTCTTTTGTATTTTGCCGTATTGATCGGTGCAGGAATTATTGGTTCTACTAAAGCAAAGACTTCTGAAGATTTTACATTAGCAGGACGCAACCTTGGCATGTTTATGTATCTTGGTTGTTTGTCTGCCGTTATTTTAGGTGGAGCTGCGACGATTGGAACGACAAAGTTAGGATATCAGTTCGGGATCTCTGGCATCTGGTTTGTATCAATGATTGGTTTAGGTATTATTCTTTTAGGTACTATATTTATTAAAAAGATCGATTCATTAAAAGTTACAACGATCAGTGAACTTTTAGGAAAACGGTACAAATCTGAAACACGTCTTTTAAGTGCCATCGTGGCTTCTATATATACTTTAATGATCGCAGTTACCCAAGTGATCGGGATGGGAACAATCATTAATGTGCTCTTAGGCTGGAGCTTAACGACTTCCATGTTAGTTGGAGGAGGTATCGTCCTCTTCTATACAATCCTAGGTGGAATGTGGAGTGTTACAGTCACGGATATTATTCAATTTATCGTAATGACGGTTGGTATCTTCTTCATTATGGTTCCTATGAGTCTTTCAAAGGTAGATGGTCTAGGAAATCTATTAACAAGACTTCCTGAATCTCACTTAGATTTCACAGGCATCGGTTATCAGCAGATCTTCCAATACTTTTTGTTGTTTGCGCTCGGTATGGTGGTATCACAAGACATCTGGCAACGTGTCTTCACAGCAAAATCTAGTAAGATAGCTAGAAATGGATCGATTTTTGCAGGAGTTTATAGTTTTGCATACGCGATTGCTGGAAGCATCATAGGTATGTGCGCATTCATAGTGCTGCCTTCATTGGATAACCCGCAGAATACATTTGCTGAGATGGCCCTTACCATTTTACCAACTGGTATCTTAGGGCTTGTACTAGCAAGTGTGTGTTCTGCACTTATGTCAACGGCATCAGGATCGTTACTTGCGTCCTCTACTCTAATTACGAACGACATTTTAAAACAATATTTCTTGAAATCTCCTACCGACAAACAAATGATTAAAGCATCAAGACTTACAACACTTGTTATCGGTTTAATCGCTATTACTTTTTCCATATGGATTCAAGATGTACTCGTTGCACTGGATGTAGCTTATGCGATTCTATCTGGAGCGATCTTCATTCCGCTCGTTATGACGTTCTTTTGGAAACGAGCGACTCCTAATTCAGGATTCTATGCCATTTTAATTTCTACAGTTGTTGTACTTGCAGGGTTATTTATCGAAGGACTTACAGCAACAAATCCTATTCTTTATGGAATGTCAGCTGGATTGGTTAGTATAATAGGAATCTCCTTATTCACTGCACCAATCTCTACTGAATTTGATACTCCATTTGATGAAGATGTTGTAATTGAAGAAGTAGAAGAAGGAAGAAAACAAGCTTAAATAAAGAAAAGCCTCTCCCAAAGGAGAGGCTTTTCTCATTATTATTCTACAACTTCAATAGCAAACGCATAAACTTATTTTCCACCGATCCCAAACGATAATAACAGAAGACCGAATATAGAAATCAAAGCCATGAACAAGATAAAAAACAGTCCGAAAAACTTAGCTTTTCCAGCTTCTTTCTTCACAATAGCTATAACGCTAAAGATGACACCGATAAAATATAGCATGATTCCACTAAAAAGAAAGATAGCAACCTGTTGAGCTACATCATCTCGAACGATGAAAGGCCAGCCAGCAAGTAGAATTCCTGCTAAACAAAACCATAAAGATAAACGACCAAAACGAAGGTTCAATGTATGGACACACTCCTGTTTAAATTCTTCAAAAGAAGTTCAATATCCATTGTTGCCATTTTTCTTTCAAAAATCAACTATCTACTAAATAAAATAATCTTTGTAATAAACTAATATGGAGATGAAAGAAACGAGGGTATAAATAACAGCTGTATAATAAGGATAACTCGGTTTGAACGTTGCTTTTTCTTCTTCAATCTTGATTCCTGTCATAGCTTGTGCCTGCATACGAACCATATTTGATGAAAGTCCACCTTTTGAAGTGAAAAATCGAATAGTGAGAGCAAAAATCAAACCAACAAATAATGAAGTGTCAATAAACGCTACTCCTAATAGATTCGCTGCCACATAGTTAACGCCTAATAATAAGAATACAGTAACGATACAGCTTATTAAGTGCTTCATCATATCTCCTCCTCTGATAGCTATACGAACAATAAGGAAGAAAGTTCCATATTTATATAAAAAAATGAATCAAAACACGCCCGTGCAAGTTTGCATCGGGCGTGTTCGTATTACTATTATTCTACTTTTTCAATATCTCATCATTCGTTCATTTACTCGTTCGCTAAGGATATATCTGTATTGTGCAGTTCGGAACAATTTCGCCTCTAATGCATATTTAGATTGGGGTAAGATTAAATTAGCAGTATTCTTAAAGTGTACACTGCACGTGTCAGAATCTATGGAATCAATTCGTTGAACATGCGATTGGGATAACCAGATACACGTTTCATTCTTAGGAGATTCAACAGGAAAAAAGAAAATGCCTAGTTCGAGGTTAATCATGATCGGGGATAAACTTACATAGCCCATTGAGCGACGAACTGCTTCACGCCTGCCTTCATAGCTAGAGCCAAAAAACAAACAGCTCTCGTTAATAATTTTAATGGGGCTGAGTGCAACTCTTTCGTTTTTTTCACTTTCTAAAATTTCAGTTTGAACCTCTCCATATTCGTTATAAAACGGTAAGAGTGCCATTGTGCTCGTGTTAATTTCGTAGGATCGAAGAAGTAATGTTTTTTCCATTTATACATCCTCCCTTTAAATTGTTAAATGACCCTTAACTCCTCCCCTTTGAAAAATAGAAAGTAAAATACTCCCAATAGGTAAATTATACTAATTGTTTTGACAAGAATCTATATAATTTTACAAAAATTTTAACTATTTAAATAAACAGTAAAATAATTCCTCAAATAGGTTTGAATTCTAGCGAATCGTGGAATACATAACAGGGCGAAATGGACGATGATTTCGACCTGTTTTTCCTACTACTTAATGAATAAGAGGCTGATGAAAGATGGCAAAAGGTGATCTGCTGATCATTGGTGGCAATGAGGACAAGAGCGAAAAGAAAATAATCTTATCCAGATTCTCTGCACTATGTAAAAATCGTCAAGGTCCGATAGGGATCCTGACAACAGCATCCGGCTATCCGGAAGAAGTAGGCAGTGAATATTATCAACTGTTTCAAACCTTACATGGTACTAAGCCACTGCTTTTCCATTTAGATTCCCGTGAAAAAGCGGAAGACCCTGAATTACCCGAACAGCTTTCTTCTCTGTCTGGTCTTTTCATGACAGGGGGCGACCAATTAAGACTAACAAGTATTTTAGGTGGAACATCCTTTTATAAACACCTCTTTCGAGAATGGCAAGAAGGTTTAATCATCGGTGGAACGAGTGCCGGTGCTGCTGTTATGAGCAGATTGATGATTATCTCATCAAAGCTGTTTGAAAAAGAAGATGTTTCAATACTTGAGTTAGGTTCAGGCTTTGGATTTTTAGAAGACGTAATTATTGATCAGCACTTTTCCCAGCGTGACCGGTTTAGTCGTCTCATGCGTGCTATCGCGTTAAATCCTCAGATCATTGGCATCGGTATCGATGAAAACACCGCAATCTGGGTTCATAACGACGGCAAGCAGTTTGAGGTGATCGGTGAATACAACGTGAGCATATTTGATGGCAAAACATCGACGTATGTAGATATTGCTGAGAATAAAGGAAATATGACGATTTCCGATATCCGTTTCCATACACTTGGAGCGGGTGCTGTATTTGACTTATACAAACGAGAATTAATCATCACTTAAGGAGAGAACGTCTTAATGAAAATCAACCGCGTCAATTACTTAACGGGACCGAACCTTTACAGCTTTAAACCTACTATATGGATTGAGCTTGATATAGAAGAATTTGAGGAAAAACCCTCTAACACTTTACCAGGGTTTGTAGATACATTGTTAAAAGTCATTCCTTCCCTTCACACACATACTTGTTCCAGGGGTTATGCAGGCGGATTCGTAGAACGCCTTCATGAAGGAACATGGATCGGACATATTTTAGAGCATATTGCACTTGAGATCCAACATCTTGCTGGGATCTCAGTCAAACGTGGTAAAACGATCACAAGTGAACGAAAAGGAATTTACTTTGTAACGTATGATTATACGGAACCAAAATCAGGATATTACGCATTTGAAGCAGCTCTCGAAATTGTAACCGCTATCTTAGATGGGAAACAAATTAGTGCTGATTCTTACATCACCCATACCTCTGACCTGTATCATCTACATAAACTAGGTCCGAGTACGGAAGCTATCTATGAAGCTGCACGAAAACGAAAGATTCCAGTAGAACGTATCGGAACAAACAGCTACTTAAGAATTGGAACGGGTAAAAAGCAAAAATCCGTCCAAGCGACTATCTCCTCCCAAACGTCTTATTTGGCAGTAGAAAATTCTTGTGATAAAGATATGACTAAAACATTAGTAAGAGGCGCTGGCCTCCCTGTCCCTAAAGGTGATGTTGTTTCCAATGAATATGAGCTGCTTCAGTCAGCTGAGAATATTGGTTACCCACTTGTCATTAAACCACTTAACGGCAGACAGGGACAGAACATCATAACAAATATTCAAAATGACACAGACTTGATTGCTGCTTTCCGCTGTGTGTTCAGCGAAGGTACTTCATATATTCTAGAACGATATTATGCAGGGAATGATTACCGTTTTTTCGTCGTAAATAATGAGTTAGTTGCAGCAAGTCTTCGTCTTCCGCCATTTATAATTGGTGACGGCTATAAGACGATAGCTGAACTTATTGATGAAGAAAACTTAGATCCATTACGTGGTGATGGTCATGAAAAAGCGATGAGCAAGATTCCTTTAGATGAACGTACGGTCGTTCATCTTGAGAAAAGTGGATATTCACTTCAATCCGTATTAAACAAAGGAGAATCTTTAGAAGTATTAGGTAACGCAAACCTGTCTACAGGCGGTTCGGCAATCGATGTGACAGATGATGTTCACCCTGATTATCGTAACATGGCTATTGAAGCGGCATCTGCTGTTGGTCTTGATATTGCAGGAATTGATATTCTATCGCCGGATGTCACGGTTCCTTTTGTTGAAGGTGAAGCTGCCATTCTTGAAGTGAATGCAGCTCCTGGCATCCGTATGCATCTTCATCCATCACAAGGGGAAAAGAGAGATGCAGGTGGAGCCATCGTTGACTATCTGTTTGCTTCTCGTGAGGAAGCTGCGGTTCCCGTTGTTGCGGTAACAGGCACAAACGGCAAAACGACGACCACACGTCTTGTTTCACACCTTTTACAGAAAGAA